>JAHIEM010000074.1 GCA_018901625.1 Nanobdellota archaeon | reverse complement strand
TATTTGCTCGATTTGAAAGTTGTAAATCCTGAAATGAATAATGTTTATTCTAAAGTCTTGCAGATGGAAAATCAAAGACTATTCTCAAACCTATCATCACTTTCACAAAGAAAAAAACAAGGAAATAAAGTTGGAAGATTAAGGTTCAAAGGAAAAAATTGGTTCAAGACTTTCACTTACAACCAAAGTGGGTTTGAGCTTACTCATTTGAAAGCAAAAAAAGGAATTCTTTGGCTTTCAAAGATTGGAGATATTCCAATCAAACTGCATAGGCAAGTTGAGGGAAAAATAAAAAGCATTACAATTAAGAAATCATTAGGAAAATGGTATTGCTCAATAGTTACCGACGCTGTTATAAAAAGAGTTTGTGGAAATGGGGAGATTGGTATTGATGTAGGGATTGAAAATTATATTTATGACAGCAATGGAAATTCTTATGAAAATCCCAGGCATTTTGACAATTATCATCAAGAACTAAAGATTGCGCAGCAATCTTTATCAAAAAAAGAAAAGCAGAGTAATAGCAGAAGAAAAACAAGAATTAAGGTTGCTAAAATTCACGAGAAAATAACAAATGCAAGAAATGATTTTATTCACAAGCTTTCAACTAAACTTATTAGAGAAAATAAGTTTATTGCCATTGAAAAACTGAATATAAAAAATCTGATAGGAATTTCTTATAATGCTAAAAATATCGCAGATGCAAGCTGGGGCAAACTCTCTTGTTATCTACATTACAAAGCTGAAAATGCTGGTTGTGTAGTTATAGATGTAGACCCTGCTTACACTACGAGGGATTGTAATTTCTGTGGATATAGAAACAGAAAACTATTCTTATGGCAGAGAAAATTCTGCTGTGAAGAATGTGGAAAAGAACTTCCAAGGGATTACAATTCTGCAATAAATATATTGGCGAGAGGTAAGGAACTTGCCTCGCTGGAGAAAGCTTCCAATACTGAACAATTAGTTCAGCAAGAAGTATCTATGAAGGCAGAAGCCATAACCTTAAAATGAAAATTTTAGGTTATGGTAGTTCACGCATGGGTTGATTGCTGAGGCTTGTGAGAAAGATAAATAGGAGATAAAAAAATAATTGAGGAGATTGAGAAGAGAATGAAGAATATTGTTTTAAGTATATGCTGGAGGATAATAAAGAATAAAAACTAGCAAAAGAACAAAACTAGATGACTCAAACACCAGATCTTGCCGCTATTCAGAGAATGATGAACTATGTGCCTTCTTCTGAGGAGTGTGATAGATATGCTGAAGCCCATACGCGCATACATGGGAAGACGCACTTTTATCTGTTCCAATTCACTAGGTTTAACTGGGGGTTGACCAATCATACGCTGAGTTCTAGTAATTTGCATAATGGAAATATTCTTGAGATAATTGTTTCATCTTTAGAGAAGGGGACTTTTGTTGCTTTGAAAGAGGTTTCGGCTCAGGAGTATGCCAGAAATGGCGGCGGGGATATTCCTAATTGTTTAATAAATTGTCAGAATTGCACTGATGGCTGGCCAAAGTGTATTCAGAGAGTTCACAGCCTGGCAGATAGTACAAACGAATAATATTTAAAAGCAGGGTTTCTTTAGATATTTAGGTTCGCAATCCTGCTCGCGGATACGAGGGAGATTAGTCTCGCAAAATTGCTCAGCACGGGTGGCACAATGGTACTGCGGGAGCCTGCAGAGCTTCTTTTCGGGAGTTCGATTCTCCCCCCGTGCTTTTTTAATTTAAATAGTAGTGCCTAAAGGAAGATTTAAATAGTGTTGTGTAGTGGGTAAGATATGGCAATTACTAAGAAAAAAACATGGCCTGAATTTTTTGAAGCTATTCTTAGTGGAAAGAAGAAGTTTGATTTAAGACTTGCTGATTTTCCTGTTTTTGAGGGAGATGTGATTGTTTTTGAAGAGTATAATCCTGAAACAAGAAGATATACTGGGAGAAAGATTGAAAAAAAGATAGGGTTCTTACTTAAAACTAGAGAGCTTGAATTCTGGACAAAAGAAGAGATTGATAAATACGGGCTTGTTGTGATGAGCTTAGAATGATACGTGAATTGATTTTCATTATTGTTGTTTATCTCTTAATTGTATTTATCTTACCTCTTTTCTTGTTTCCTAATCATCTTTTTAAGACTAGAATCAGAAAAACTCAATTTCTTAAAAAGTTTGCAAAGAAGTTTAAGGGGAATAGCAAGGAAAAAACTCTTAGAAATATTTATGATTATATAATCACTAATTATGATGGGTTTAATCAGGCATATAATTTATTTTTTCTGCCATATAAGCACTTTTATACTAGTGTTGAAAGAATAGTTTTGAAGAAGCAGTTCTTGCCTTGTCATGTTCATAATTTAGTTTTGATTACTCTTGCTATCAATACCGGGCAGTTTCAGGAAAAGGACTTTGAGAGGAGAGAGGTTATGGGCATTACTGGGGTTTTGCACCAGTATGTTCTTGTTAAACTAAATACGAAAACAGTGAAAGTAGATTCTTTTTACAAGATTTATGAACAATGAGCTTTATTGTTAAGAAAACAATTAATGGGAAAGACTACTTTTATCTTAGAACCAGCAAGAGAGATGGAAATAGAGTCATAGCCAAAACAATTGCTTATTTGGGAAAGACAATAAAAGAAGCTGAGTTGAAGAAGAGTGAGATGGAAAAGATTAAAAATAGGGGAAAGAGTAAAAAGATTATGGCAGAGACAGGAGAAGAAAAACAGGAAAAAAAGATTACCATAGATGAGCTTGCTTCATTTTGCAAGAGAAAGGGATTTGTTTTTCCGAGCAGCTTGATTTATGGCGGACTTTCTGGTTTTTGGGATTTTGGGCCTCTCGGTGTGGAATTATTTAACAACTTGAAAAAGGAGTGGTGGAAGTTTTTTGTCCAGGAAAAAGAAAACATGATTGGAATTGAGGCAAGTATAATTTCGCATCCTCGAACTTGGAAGGCAAGCGGGCATATAGCTAATTTCTCTGATGTTTCTGTTAAGTGCAAGAAGTGCAAGAAGTTCAGCAAGGTTGACAAGCACGAGCTTGAGAGTG
Organism: Nanobdellota archaeon; assembly: GCA_018901625.1. Taxonomy (GTDB): domain Archaea; phylum Nanobdellota; class Nanobdellia; order Pacearchaeales; family GW2011-AR1; genus JAHIEM01. The sequence continues at coordinate 18,477 of JAHIEM010000074.1, read as the reverse complement.
CAAGGTGCGGGTTTTGCGGAGGGGAATTAGACAAGCAGAGTGCAAAAGATCTTAACTTAATGTTAAAAACTCAACTTGGACCTGTAGAAGAGGATTCTCTGACTAGTTATCTCAGGCCAGAGACTGCTCAGGGTATGTTCATGGATTTTAGACTTGTACAGGAAACTTCAAGAAAACAACTTCCTTTTGGAATTGCCCAGATTGGGAAGTGTTTTAGGAATGAGATTGCACCTAGAGACTTCCTATTCAGAAGCCGGGAGTTTCATATTGCTGAGTTTGAGTTTTTTATTAATCCTGAAGAAAAGAAATGTGATTTACTTGATAAAACCCGCTTAGATGTTAAATTGAGATTGCTTGATGCTGAGACTCAAGAGAAGGGAAGCTCTGAACTGAAAGAGACTAGTATCGGGAAGATGTTAGGGGAGAATAATCTAGAAGAGTGGCACGCTTACTGGCTTGCTGAACAACTTATGTGGTTTGAAAAGATTGGACTAGAAGATAGAATAAAAGTTAGGGAGCATATGAAATCAGAATTAAGCCATTACTCTTCTGCTACTTTTGATTTAGATTATGAGTATCCTTTTGGAAGCAAGGAGATTGCAGGCAATGCTAACAGGGGAAATTTTGATTTGAGCCAGCATATTAAGGAGTCTGGAGAGAAACTTGACTTATTTGATGAGAAAACTAAGAAGAGGGTTATTCCGAGAGTTATAGAGCCTACTTTTGGAGTTGAGAGAATGTTTCTTGCTTTGTTGTGCAAGGCATATACTTATGATGAGAAGAGGCAGAATATTGTTTTGAAAATACCTGCTTTTCTCGCGCCTGTAAAAGCAGCTGTTTTCCCCCTGATTAATGATGAGAAGATGGAGATTCTTGCTAGAGATATTTTTAATGATTTGAAGAAGGAGTTTAATGTTGCTTACGACTGCTCGGGGAGTGTTGGAAGAAGGTATTCGAGAAATGATGAATCTGGAACTCCGTTTTGTATAACCATTGATGAAAAGAGCCTGAGGGGAAGAGACGTTACAGTCAGAGATAGAGACACTACTCAGCAGATAAGAGTTAAAATTTCTGAGATAAAAGAAGTTTTGAGAAAATTGATTAACTCTGAGATAGAGTTTGAGAAAGCAGGCAAGATAGTTGAGACAAGAGTTAAATAATATTAGAAGAATTTATTATCTCTCCTGCCCTTGCTATTTTATGAAAAAAAGAAGCTTAACTTTTTTAGTATCATTGGGTTTGCTTGTGGTGAGCATTGCCCTTATTGTTGCGCTGAATGTGGATTTTCTTAAATCTGCTATTGGCAAGAATATTCAGGCTTATGGATATCCTTCTGTCTTTATTTTCTCTTTCTTAGCTGATTCTGTTGACCAGCCAATTGGGCCTGAAGTTCCTGCTTCTTTTGCTGTTATTTTCGGCCTGGACCCTCTTTATATTTTTGGATTGTCTGTTTTTGGAAGCTGGATTGTCAGCTCTATTAACTTTTATATTGGAAAGAGATTTTTGTCTAAAAAAATAAGGGGCGTGTGCGGCAGGAGTTCTAGGAATAGAGTTTGTAACCTGTTTAAGAAATATGGAAAAGCAGAGATATTAATTGCCTCACTAACCCCGGTTCCGTATGTTTCATCTTGCTGGGCTGCTGGCGCTTTTGGAATGAAGTTTAGAGACTTTTTTGTCTTTGGAATGCTTGCAAGAGCCTTGAGAATAGGGTTTTTTGTAAATCTTGTGTCTTATTTGGTTTAGAAGGGTCTTAGAACAATATACATTGAGACTGAGCTGAGAATCGAGAGCATTGAGAGATATGCGAAAATGTTTTTTGTTGTTATAAGGAAAAATGACTTCCATTTATACATTCGCGAGAGATTTTGGAGCAGGTCAGCGGCTATTATGAAAATCACGCTGCAGACAAATAGTTCTAGAGTGAATATTCCTGGAAAAGTGTTCGCCATAAAATAAATAGATTAAATTAGTTTAAAAAGATTATGCATGGACATGCGGATACAGAAATCCTCAGATTTCTGTCCTTCATATTCTCACGAATCTGAAGTAATCGAACTATCGATTCTCGGATATGGACCTGCCGGGAATCGAACCCGGATCTCAAGACTGCCAGCCTCGAATTCTACCATTAAAATACAGGCCCATTAGTATTTTCAATCTGAAGGAGTTATAAATTCTTGTATTTTTATGCTTTTGTTATTTGAAGTGATTAGATTATAATCGCTTTTTATGATTTTATTTTTATTTTCTTTTATGTTTTCAAGTTTGATATTATCTTTAGAAATCGCTTCTGTCAGGATTAGAATAAAGCTGTGCAATGTCCTGTTTTTTCTTTTCACAAATTCGTGGCTTATTGAAATTATTTTTTTTATTTCAGCATTTATACTAAACTTTTCTTTCATTATTCTCTTTACTGCTTCTGGGATAGTTTCGCTTACTAATAATCTTCCGCCTGGGAGAGATAGTTTGTCTTTAAACGGGCGCTTGCCCCGTTTCTGAAGAAAGCATTTGTTTTGGTTTCCTATTCTGATTAAAATCACAATTAAAGGGGATTTTTTGTCTGATAGATACGGAATTAGGTGTTCTGCTGTTTCAGATAGTGTGTAAAATTCATTTTCTTTTATTAGAATTCCTTTTTTAGCAAGATGTTTCAGGTGATATGCCAGCTTATTAGACCTCACTTTTACTAGTTTTTCTATTTCTGAGAATTTCAGCTTTTCGTTTAATGTAAACAGCTTAAGAATTTCCTGCTCCATTTTTAGTCAATTTTCTTGAGGAATTGTTTATATATAACTTTTGTTGTTTTGTGTTATGGATGATGAAAAAGTGGTTTGTGATAAACAAATTTCTTGCGATAAAGATAAGGCGCATTATGTTGTTGCTACCTGCATAATTGTTAAAGACGGGAAGTATCTTATTGCCAAGCGTTCTATGGAAGAGAAGGCGTTTCCTGGAAAGTGGACTGTGCCGGGGGGGAAGCTAGAAACTAGGGATTATATTAATAGAGAGTATGATACTCCTGCTGGAAAGCAGTGGTATAATGTTATAGAGGACTTAGTTAAGAGAGAGGTTAGAGAAGAGGTTAGTTTAGAGATAGGCAGTTTGGGTTATGTTACTAGCTTAACTTTTATCAGGCACGATGGAATTCCCACGCTTGTTATCAGCTTGTTTGCTAGTCATTCCTCTGGAGATGTTGTTTTAAGTGATGAGTTGACTGAATACAAGTGGGTAACTTTAGAAGAAGCAAAAAACTATGACTTAATTGATGGTATTTATGAAGAACTTGAGATTCTTGATGGGTTTCTGAAATCTGGAGAGGGCATGTGCTGGAAAAAACAGCAAGCACAGAAATGATTATAAACTCTTAATTTCTTAATTTCTCATGATAAATAGCATAAAGAGGGGATTGGCAGGGCTTGTTTTATCTGTGGGTATGGCTGTTTCTGGCGCGAGCCTGCCTGGATGTATTTCTGTTAGAGAGGGAGACAATCAACTCTCTGCAATTGTGAGCCCTTTTGGCGCAAGAGTTGCTGAGGAGAGATATGAATCTGGAACTAATAATCCTATTGGGAAGAAAGTTATGGATATTACTGCTGCCTTTGGAAATATTCATAGGGAAGTTAAGTTTTATAGTTCTGATGGGAAGTATATTGGAGGGTATAAAGTAAGGTATGATGGTATTCTTGGAGGAAATCCTAGAGTTAGCACAGAGGTTTATGATTCTGGGGGGAGAACAGTAAGGGTTATTGATGGCGAGGAAGATGTAGATGTGAATATTAAAAACTGAAGGAGTAGGTTTGTCTAAGATTGTTAATGTTATCAAGAAAAAATGAGTGAAGAGTGTATATTTTGCAAAATAGCTAGAAAAGAAATTGAAATTGAGGTAATCTTTGAATCAGATAATTTTGTTGCTTTTCCTGACGCGAACCCCTGCTCAAAAGGGCATACTTTAATTATTCCTAAGAAGCATTTTGTGAATTATCTTGATTTGCCTGCTGTTCTCGGCAGCGAGTTACTTGATGTTATAAAAAAGGTTGCTGAGATACAGCTAAGGGAAGGGGCTGAAGGGTTTAATATTATTGTTAATAATGGGAAAGAAGCAGGGCAGGTAGTGATGCATTCTCACACTCACTTGATTCCGAGAAGAAAGGGAGAGAAAGCTAGGGTTAGTTTTCCGTGCGCTAACTGAAAAATAGAAAACCTATTAATCATTTTGAGAACTGAAAAATTATCTGTTCAATTAGGGTTAATTATCAATATTCTTCTTATGGGCTTTTTGAGGGGCTATAATTTGCCTGATTTTTGATTATGTTAGTGATTAATATGCCTGTTGACTATTCTTAGACATTTTTTCTGATTTGGCCATGTTAGTATTTTTATTGCTTTCTTAAATTCTAACCATTTGTATGCTAAATGCTCTTTTTTATCTATTTTTATCTTTTTATCTTTAATCTGGGCTGAGAACAATCTGTATGTCTGTCCGATTATGTTTGGTCTGTCATCAAGAAATTTAGGATATCTATATTTCCCCTTTTCTTTAAATTTTATTATTTTTATTGGGAATTGATGTGTTTCTTCTTTCAGCTCTCTTTTAACTGCACTTGTTTCTGTTTCTTTGTTTTCTATGCCTCCTTTTGGGAATTCCCAGCCTTTCCAGTGAAGCTTGCGTTTCAGAATTAGATAAAGAATTTTCTTGCCTTCTTTTCTATAAACTGCTATGAAAACCGCTTTTCTATATTTTCTCATTCTGCCTCTTTTATTATTTTATGGACAAATATCTTTAAATAACTATCTTTCTTTCTGTTAAAATGGTAAATGAAGGTGTTGAAAATCTACTTGCCAGCAAGGTATTTGCAGTTGTCGGAGCTAGCCGGGGGCCTGAGAAGGTGGGGCATGCAATATTCAAGAATTTACTAGCTAACAAGCATATACTTGCGCTGCCTGTTAATCCTAATGCTGTCGAGATACTTGGAAAAAGGTGCTATAAGGATTTGTATGAAGTTCCGTATAATATTGATTGTGTTATTATTGCAGTTAAAGCTGAGTTTGTTCTTGAGATTATGAAGCAGACTGCTCGAAGGAAAATTAAGAATGCTATAATTCTTTCTGCTGGTTTTTCTGAGGCAGGGAACTTAAAACTTGAAGAAGAAGTTTTGAAGATAGCTGGGGAAAATGAGATTTCTGTAATGGGTCCTAATTGTTTTGGGTTTATTGATACTCTTAGAGGCATTAATACTACTTTTTTTCAGGGGATTCCTAGCTCTGGAGGAATTGCTTTTATTTCGCAGTCTGGAGCCTTGGGAGTTGGATTTTTAGATTTAGCTATTAAAGAGAAGATTGGATTAAGCGGGTTTGCAAGTATTGGAATTTCAATGATGCTTGATTTTTCTGATTTTATTGATTATTACAGCAAGGATAGGAATACTAAAGTTATTGCTCTGTATATTGAGAGTTTGAAAGAGGATAGGGGGAGGAGGTTTATTGATGCTTGTTTGAGATGCAAGAAGCCGATTTTAGTTTTGAAAGCTGGGAAGAGTGTTTCTGGGCAGAAGGCGAGCAGTTCGCATACTGCTGCGCTTGCTTCTGACTCTGGGGTTTATGAGAGCATGTTTAGGCAGGCAGGGGTTATTGAGGTAAACTCGATGCGAGAGTTGATTCTTTCTTCTGAGATTCTTTCTCAGCCTTATAATCTGGGAAGAAGAGCGTGCATTGTTAGTAATGCCGGGGGTTTAGGAGTTTTAGCTAGTGATGCTTTGGAAAAAAGCGGGATTTTAGTTCCGAGCCTGCCTCCAGGTGTTTTGGAGAGATTGAATAAGGTTCTTCCTTTTGGGTGGAGCAGAAACAACCCGATTGATTTGGTTGGAGATGCGCTTGCTGATAGATATTGGCAAGTTCTTTCTAGAATTGATTCTGAGAATTGGTTTGATTTTTTCATTGTTCTATTAACTCCGCAGTATATGACAGAAACAGAGAAAACTGCTGAATTATTAACTCATCTGAAGAAACCTGTATTTGCTTGTTTTTATGGCGGGGAAAAGGTTGAAAGTGCTGTTAAGTTTTTGAAAGATAAGAAGATTAGTGTTTTTAGTGATGTTTCTGACTTGGGTGTTTTGGGAAAGCTAGCTGGGGAGTAGGTTTTTAACCATAAATCTGCTGACGGTGGCCTATTTTAAGAATTTTAATAAAATTGTTATCAAAAATAAGAATAATTCTATAGTCTCCAACTCTCAACCGATAATAATCACTTGCTTTTAATTTTTTAATATCGCAAGAAGCCAAGTTTTCTGACATTTTATCAATTTTGTCAACAATTCTTCGGGAGACATTAGGTTCTAATCTTTCTAATTCTTTTAAAGCCTCTTTTTCATAAGAAATTTGATATTTCATTATAAACCCAGTCTTTTTTTGACTTCTTCATGGGAAATAAAATCTTTGCTTTTTCTTCTTTCTTCAAGCTCTTTTCTTGTTTTTTCGCTTAGTTTTGTGTCGTCTTCTATCATTCTTTCAATTATTTCATTATAGGTTTCTCTTTCTATCATCTTCATCCTGTCTAGAACCAGTTTTACATTATCTGAAATTTGAATCGTGGTTGACATTTTTATAATTCCTTATAATGGGCTATAATCTGTTATAGTATTTAAATCTTTCTGTTTTCTGGTCAGAGACTAAACTTCTATTCGTGCATCAACAATAAAAGCGCCTTTTTCATTCAGAATTATTGGGTTGAAATCAGCTTCGTTTATGTCTAATTTTGATATTTTTTCTGCTAAGCTTATGAATTTGTCAATTGCAAACTTTTTTCTTGAAACTAGAACTTTGCAGAGTTTTAGTTCTGAGATTTGTTTTTCAATTTCTTTATTGCTTATTGGAAGAGCTCTGAAACTTGTGTCTTTTATTGTTTCTGCGAAAGTTCCTCCGAAGCCAACTAGCAATAACTTTCCAAATGCTTTATCTTGTTTTAAACCAATAATCATCTCTATTCCCTCAATTTGTTCTTGGGCAATTATTGAAGATGCTGGGAACTTCTTTCTCATTTCTTTTAGGTTTTCTTTAGCCTGGCTTAAATTATTGCATTTTACTACTGCTCCAAGTTCTAGTTTATGTTCTGAGATATCTGCTTTTAACCAATAAGGGAATTCTATCTTGTTTAAATCCCCCTCGTTTTTTATAATGAGATGTCTTGCTAGTGGGAGTGCTTTTAGCTTGTCAAATGATTCAAGTAATGATAACATTATTAAATTAAATGAAGTGTGTATATAAAGATTATTGATAAAGTTTAATAATGCTTGTTTTTATAGAATAGCATAAAGGAGAGAAGAATGGTTAAAAGCATACTTTTTGGGGGCAAGGCAGGGCAGGGACCTAATATTTTAACGCAGTTAATTGGAGAAGCGCTTGTTAAGCAGGGATATTATGTTTTTTATTCGAGAGACTACCAGTCTCTGATTCGCGGGGGGCATAATTTTAATGTTATTAGCTTCTCAAGATTTCTTATTAACAGCAATGAATCCAAAGTTGATTTAATTGTTGCTCTAGATGAGAAAACTAGAGAGATTCATAAGAATGAATTAAAGAACGGAGGGATGATTATTTCTGGAGATGGGAAAGACAAGGATAATATGTATTTTGCAGGAGCTCTATACCGGGTTTTGGGATTTGATTTTAAATTATTGCAGGAACAGTTGAAAAAGCTGAGAAGATTTGATGAAAATCTGAAACATGCTAAAGAGGGTTTTGAAAAAGAAGCGAGAAATATTAAGATTAATACTTGCAAATTAAAAAATCACAAATATTTTATGAATGGGAGCCAGGGAATTTGCGGGGGAGCTATAAAATCCGGGCTAGATATTTATTTTGCTTACCCTATGACTCCTGCAACACCTTTATTATTTGAGCTTGCGCCTAAACAAGAAGAGAATAATTTTTTAGTTTTAGAATTAGAATCAGAAATTGCTGTTATGAATGCTGCTTTAGGAGCGAGTATAACTGGGGCAAAGGCGATGATTGGAACTTCTGGTGGTGGTTTTGACTTAATGACTGAGGCATTGTCTATGGCTGGAATGGCTGAGATTCCTATTGTTTGTTATTTAGCTTCTAGACCTGGACCTTCGACTGGGGTAGCAACTTATTCTGGACAGGGTGATTTGCAATTTGCAAGATATTCTGGACATGGAGAGTTTAACAGAGTTATTCTTGCGCCTGGAGATGCTGTTGAATGTGAAGAGTTGACTTCGCAGGCATTTTATTTTTCTCAAAAGTTTAAAGTTCCTGCGATAATCTTGTCTGACAAGCATCTGGCTGAGAGTTTTTATACGAGCACTCTAATTCCAAAAATAACTAAGTCAGAAAAATCAACTAATCTTGGGAGATATAATAGTTATGAACATGCAGATTCAGGAGAGGCTAGTGAGGATGCAGAAATTATTAAGCAGGGTGTTGAAAGAAGAGAAAAAAATAAAAAGGAAATAGAAAAAGAAGCTGAAAAATTTGAAATGTTCAAGATTCATGGAAATAAAAATAGCAGGAATGTTATTGTGAGTTATGGCTCGTGCAAGGGAGCTATTTTAGATTCTATAAAAGACTTGGATGTAAAGTTTATCCAGGTTTTGTATATTGAGCCTTTTCCTGTGAAAATTAAATCTGAATTGGAAAATGCTAAGAAACTTGTGCTTGTTGAGAATTCTGCAACAGGGATGCTTGGTGATGTTATTCGCGAGAAAACAGGGGTTGAGATTAAAGATAAGATATTAAGATATGATGGCAGAGCTTTTACTAGTGATGAATTAAAAATTGAGATTAAGAAGAAGTTGAAATGACAGACAAAAAAGAAACAAATCAATCATATGCTAAAATAGCTGAAGAGTATCACAAAAAAAGAGTAGAAGGCAACGACTTGAATAAATTATCTGAAGAACCAACAACATTTTCACTATTAAAATCAATAAAAGGTAAAAAAATCTTAGACGCTGGATGTGGAAGCGGGATTTATTCAAAGAAACTCGCACAAAAAGGAGCAAAAGTTTATGGTCTTGAACTTAATCAGAATATGATTAATTTAGCTAAAAATTATTGCAAAAACCTTAATATAGAATTCAAACAAGGGAGTATCGATAAAATCCCCTATCCAGATAATAATTTTGACATAGTCCTTGCTTCTTTGGTAATTCATTATTTAAAAAAACCAGAAAGAGCTATAAAAGAATTTAGAAGGGTCCTTAAAGATAATGGAGAGCTAATTCTTTCTACTACTCACCCCATAGTTGAATCATTTATTAAAATAAAAGATAATGGACGCAAAAAGGAAATATTAATTACAGACTATTTCAAAAAAGGGAAATATTACTGGAGTTTACATAACTCAAAAGTAAAAATCCCTTCATATCGGATGGGTTTTGAAAGATTATCAAGATTATTATCAAAAAGTGGTTTTTTCATTCAAGAAATAAAAGAAGCAACACTAAATAAAAAGTTAAATCTCCCAGCACATTTAAAAAAATTTATCGGATGTCCGATATTTATAATAATTAAATCAAGAAAAATAAAATGAAAAATATAAACACTAAAACCCTGCCAACATGGTGTCCTGGATGCTTTAATTTTCAGATACTTGCTGGTGTGAAGAACTTTCTGAATAAACAGATTAAAAATGAGAGAGATAGAGAAAATTATGCAATTGTGACTGGAATTGGGTGTGCTTCGAAGATTTTTGATTATGTAAACTTGAATGGGTTGAATGGTTTGCATGGCCGCGTTGTTCCTACTTGTCTAGGAATTAAGATTGGGAATCCTAACTTGAAGGTTTTAGGTTTTGCAGGTGATGGGGATGCTTATTCTGAGGGAGTTGAACATCTAGTTCATGCTTGCAGATATAATTCTGATTTCAAGTATATTGTTCATAATAATCAGGTGTTTGCCCTGACAGTCGGGCAGCCAACTGCAGTTAGTGAACTGGGTTTTGTGGATAAGACAACACCTGCTGGAGTTAAGATTAATCCTTTGAATCCAATTAAACTAGTGCTTGCAAGCGGCGCTACCTTTGTTGCAAGGGTTTTAGCTGATGTCAAGCAAGTTGAATGGGTTTTAGAAGAAGCAGCTAAACATAGGGGTTTTGCATTTATTGAAGTAGTTCAGCCATGTATCATTTTTCATCCTGATTCTGATTATAAAAAACATGTATATGACTTGCAAGAATCTGGGCATGATAAAACTGATTGGAAAAAGGCTATAGAGAGGGCTTTAGAGTTTGATTATAACAAACTTGATGATAAAACTAGAATTCCTATGGGGATATTTTACCAGAAACAAGAAGAAACTTTTGAGGAGAAGTTTCCTGCACTAACTAGGTTGAAGAGGGCGGGAAAGGGTTGGAGAGATATTAAGAGATGAAGAAAAAATTAACAATTCCTGAGATTCTGTAAAATTAATTAAACGTGTGAGCAATTTAATAGATGATTAATTCTTCGAACTGGTAATTATTGATTCTATTAGCAAGAAGGTTATGGAAGATTTGACTGGATTTTAGTATTTAATAATCTTCTTGCCTGCTTTCATTAAAAGCTCTTTTGTCCAGTGCTCCTTCAGGAAAACTGATTTGTGGGGGCAGACTTCTATGCAGCACAAACACCTGATGCATGTTTTCCAGTTGCATATTGGAAAGCTGTCTTTTGTCTTTAGTGTTATTGCATTAACCGGGCATTTTTTCTCGCATATGTGGCATCGTTTGCATAACTTTTTGTCAAAGTTTATTTTTGGATTTGGAAATAGTTTTGTTAGCCACATAAAGAATGGAATTGTGAATGTTGATGGTTTTTTGAATTTGAATCTCGTATCTTTTGAATTTCCTATTGTTTCTATGTCTTTTTCATTTATGTGGGAATATCGATTAGTCAGAACTGATTTTGGCCTGAAACCCATTATTCTTGTCGCTATTATATCTGCTGCTGGCGCGCTTTTACTGGTGATTATTAGTCCTGGATTGATTAGTGTTCCTGATGCTGCTGGTCCGTTTCCTTCTATTCCAACTACTCCGTCAATTATATTTAATTCTGGTTTAATTGTTCTTTCCAGCTTGACTATGAATTTTGCAAAATCTTTTGGTGTTTTAAGAATTTTGTGGAGTTGTTCTTTTAGTCTTCCTGGAATGCAGCCATATAGATTTTTCGCGCATAATGTAGCAAGAGTTAAACCATGTGTTTTCATTTTTGCTACATTGATTACTAAATCAACTTGGAAAAGTATTTTTGGGAGGGGAATTCTATGAACTTTCCTGCCAAGATTGAAGTCTTTTTTTTCACTTGATTCAAAGTTGATTATTTTTGCGTATTTTGAGAGTTTATTCATTCCACAGGTTTCTAGAGCCTGGTCTGTGTCAAATGCTGAACTCTCTCCGATATAGATTTTGCATTTATGTTTCTGGAGAATTTTGCATAGTTCTTCAATTATTACTGGGTGAGTTGTGATTGCTTTTTCTGGAAGAGTTGCTGATAGAAGATTTGGTTTTATTAGAACTCTTATATTTTTTTTGAACTGAAAGTTTATATTTCTTAAGCTAGAAAGCAAGGCAGTTCTTACTTCTTGGTTATTGTAACTTGCGCATTTAACAACACTAACTGCCTCTTTTTGCATAGAGTTATATAAATTCTGAATATTTAAATCTCATTGTTTGAATTGAATAGTTTTTTAAACTTAGAAATCATTAAATATCATGGAAAAGAGAATGATTCTTATTGTTGCTTCATTAATAATTCTGTCATTCTTTTTCGGCTTTATTTTCAGCAAGATTTCTTTTACTGGCAGAGTAGTACAGGAACAGGAGCTTGGGAAGAGCTATACCTGGACAAAAGCAATTTGCAACTCTAATAATGAGTGCTTTGATGTAAAGATTGTATGCGAGGATGGGAATGCAGTAAGTATTGTGCCTGTTTCTAGAGTAGTTCAGCATAGTTCTGATTGGGAAGACCCGAGAGATGATTCTGAAAAGCTATGCTCGATGCTAAATGGCTCCGGGGAGAGTTGAACTGCCGAACACCTGCGGTTTTCTAGCTATTTTCCCTATGTTTCCAGAATTAACTTTTCATCTAGCTCATTAAAGAATTCATAGTTCAACTCTAAGTGGCGGTGAGGAGAGTTGAACTCCCGGTCTCTGCCTTATGAGAGCAGCGCTTCACCGTTAAGCTACACCGCCGAAACTATCAATTTTAGAGGGTTTAAAAAACCTACTTTGAGCTGTTCTGTGAAAGACGGGGGATAGAAATCGTGATTTATCGCCTGTTAAATTAACAAGTAGAGAGAAGTCTAGTTTTTAGACAGATTGCAAAAATTTGATGCTTATTTCTCAGTTAGTGCTTTGAGACTTTCTCTTGCTTCAACTCTCTTCAGTCTGGCTAGGTAGCCTGCAATCTTATTTCTCACTTTTTTGCTGGGCATTGTTTTTCCTAGAACTATCTTATTATCTTCAAACTTCTCAGTAAATGAGTTTTCTTCTGCCAGCATTTTCTTTGTTGATCTCTTAACTAGTGCTGATTTTATTCTGCCCATGATTATTATGTTTATTAGTAGGTTTAAAAAGCTTATGCTTAAAATTTATCTATCTTTTCCAGGCTTTTGTGGGATTCTATTGCTTCTTTAAGCTTCTTGCTTGGCTCGCCTTTTGCTAGAATTTGATAGGGGAGGTTTAGGATTTGTGATTTTTTCCATGCTTTGAGTATGTCTGAGTCATCTACTTTTTTTTTATCTAATGCTAGGAGGAGTGTCTCTTTTCCATCTTGTTTTATTCGGATGAACGCTTCTTTTTTAGCCAGTTTTTCTACTCCAAGAAATTCGATATTCTTTGAGGCGAGAGAGTTTTTGACTTGCTCTAGAAATGGTGGCTGTTTTTGCCTTTTCGGAGTTTCTTGAATTGTTTCTTGAGTGAAGATTGGCTCTATTGGTTTTTTCTCTGGTTTTATTGCTTCTGCTGTTTTTTCTTCAACTTTCTCTTCTACTTCTATTATCTTCTCTGCTGTTTTTTCTTCAACTTTCTCTTCTGGTTTTGGGGTGTTTTTTTCTAGAATATCTGAAATCAATTTTTTTGCCTCTTCTTCTGAAACTGCGTGGTGTTGCCAGAACAGGGAGTTTGAGCCTTGAAAATTGATGGTGTATGGGATTGCAAAATCTTTTATGTTCCTCAATGCTATTCTGATTGCTGGTTCTTGTTCACCATCTTTGAGAATCTTCTTTTCTTTAATAAGCGCGAATGCTTCTCTCTCTTTTCCTGGCAGGTGTTTTTCGAAGTTTTCTAACATGTTTTCCTGGCCCGGCAAAAAGTAAAGCGGGGAGCCGCCAACTTTCAGGTTTGATATTTTCAGTGTTTTTTCTGAAACTAGGTCTGACAAAAAAGCAGAGGCAAGGAGAAGAGTTATCTTGGTTTCTTGATAGACATGTATCGGCAGTATTGGACCCCGAATTTTGACGAGGCTTACTATCCTCGTTTTTATATCAGATAAGTTTCCTGTTCTGTCTGTGAATGCCATGGGTATCTATCTTTTCTCGCTATTATAAATTTTGTTATTCTTGCTTTGTTGCCTATTCTAGGCAATATTCTCTGAAAAACCTATCTCTTGCTTTGTGGCTTTAGGGTTTTACCCAAGAAATCTCGTAATAAGTAACATCATTTTCATCATCAACAATGCCTATCAGCAGGTTCTTTTTTGTGCTGTGGGCTACTCTGTTCTTGGCTGAAAAATCGTGCCATGTTAGAAAGTCTGATTCGCGGACAGGATACAAAATCCATTTTGCATGTTCCTGCCCTGGTGTTTTGCCTTTATCATAAACTCTGAATTCTGCTCCGAATTTAAGTGCTGTTTTTACAACATATCCTCTGTTTCTCATGTCTTTGAAAACAATGTACTTTGTTAGAATTCTTGAATCAAGTGTTTTTGCTTTTTCCATTAGTCTTTCAAATGTTATTTTTTTGCTTTTCTCTTTTATTTCTAATTTTCCTTTTTCAGATAAAAACAGTGCTTCGAACATGGAATAAATTATTTTTCCTTCTTTTGGCTCTCCAAATCTTGACTGCTCGTAGAGTGTAAATGCTTCTTTTTTATTAGAGTAGACTGACTCGCCTGTAAAAATAGCTAAAGCTATTTTTCCTGCTTCTTTCTTTGGTTTCTTTGCTTTTTCCTGTTTCTTACGGGTTTTTCTTGGCATTTAGTAGTAAAGTTTACAGGATATTTAAAGCTTAGTAAGATATTTAAACTAGAGATATGTGGGATTTTTATGAGATTAGTACAGATGAGTTTAGTTCTTGTATTAGTACTAGTGTCAGGAATACTTCTTATTCCTGAGCACTGTCAGAAACTACTAGTTTCTGAAGTCCTGGCTCTCTTGTAAAGAGCCATTAAACATATTCTTATTTTAAAAAATGGCTCTTGGATATCAATCAATTATTTGTGGAAAGTGGATTTCTATAGAAAGAGGTTTCCTGGGTTTTCATTTAAGTGAAAGAGGGATTGCTTTTTCATGGGCTGATTATTTTCATGAAAGTTCTTATTTCAGAAAAATACCTGGAAACCTGCAGCATAAACCAGATATTTATGTAAGATTCATGCGAGAAAAAGATGTTGCAGGGCATAAATCATATTCTGACCCTGAATATTATGACGGGGTTAATATTTATGATTGCAGAGGAAAGATAAAGCCAGATAAAAGGAGAAAGATAGGCTATATTCATGGAAAAATTCAGTTATTAAAACCTGAGGAAGATAATGGGCACGGATTAGCTTGGCATGGGCATGGAAAGCATATTGGGGAAGTTAAAGCAGCTTATGATTTAATTATGAGGGGATTTCCCTATGAGATAGTTGAAATAGATTCTTATGTAAGAGAAAGAGTTCTTGATAGAGCTAGAAAACGGGGGGAAGACATAACATTTAAATTAGAGCAAATTATTGAATAACATGGAAGAAGATAAGATTGACTTTTCTGAAATAGAGAAGAAGTGGCAGGAGAGATGGGAGAAGAATAAGGCATTTGTTGTTTCTGAAAAATCTGGAAAGAAAAAGTTTTTTAATTTAGAAATGTTTCCGTATCCAAGTGGTTTTGGGTTGCATATGGGGCATGCTTTGAATTATACTATTGGAGACATTTATGCTAGATTCAAGAGAATGAAGGGATTTAATGTTTTATATCCTATGGGTTATGATGCTTTTGGATTGCCTGCTGAGAATGCTGCAATAAAAGCCGGCGAGCATCCTGGCAAGTATACTGAAAAATCTATGGCTAATTTTATGAGCCAGCAGAAAGCTCTGGGATTAAGCTATGATTGGAGCAGGATTGTTAAGACATGCGCACCAGAATATTACGGGTGGAATCAGTATTTCTTTTTGAAGTTTTTTGAAAATGGATTAGTTGAGAGAAAGAAATCATCTGTTAATTTCTGCGCGAAGTGCAATACTGTTCTTGCAAATGAGCAAGTTCATTCTGGGAAGTGCTGGAGGCACGAAGATACAGATGTTGAGATAAAGCAGTTAGAGCAGTGGTTTATCAAGACAACTAAATATTCTGAAGAGCTGCTCGGGGTTTCTAAACTTGAGTGGCCAGAGAGGATAAAGCTGATGCAGGAGAATTGGATTGGGAAGAGTGAAGGTGTTGAAATTGACTTTTTGATTAATAATGAAATATGGAAGATATTTACAACAAGAGCTGATACTATATTTGGAGTTACATTTATGGTTGTATCATCTCAGCACCCAAGATTAATGGAATTAGTTACAGAAAAGCAAAAAAAAGAAGTTGAGAAATTCCTGAAGAAACTTAAATCTGTTTCAGAGAAAGAGCTTGAGGAGACGGAGAAGGAGGGCGTTTTTACTGGCTCGTATGCTGTTAATCCAATTACTGGGGAGAAATTGCCTGTTTATGCAGGGAATTTTGTTTTAGCTGATTATGGTTCTGGAATGGTGATGGCTGTTCCTGCTCATGATTCCAGAGATTTTGAGTTTGCTAAGAAGTATAAGATTCCTATTAAGGAAGTTGTTATTCTGGTTGATGGCGAGGAGCACGAGAAAGAAGAGTTTAGGAGGACTATCTCGGCTGTTGTTCAGAGAAAGAGCGATAAGAAGTTTATGCTGGTTAGATGGAAAGAATTTCCATGGATTGCGCCTGTTGTTGGAGGCATTGATGGGGATGAGAGTGCTGGAGATGCTGCTGTCAGGGAAGTTTTGGAAGAGACTGGTTATAAGGTTAGGTTTGTCAGGAATCTTGGAGGAGAGATAGAATCTCATTTTTTCGCAGATAATAAAAAGGTCTGGAGGCATAGAGTTGATCAGCCTGTCTTGCTGGAGCTGGTTGACCAAAAGCATGGAGAGGTTAGTGCTGAAGAGAATAGAAAACATGAGGTTATTTGGCTTGATGAATCAGAAGCAATTAGAAAAATAACTCATAAATACAATTCTGTTGGAATTCTTAGATACTCTGGAAAAGAAGAGGCATATACGAGTTACGGGAGGCTTGTTAATTCTGGGGAATTTTCTGGTTTGAAAAGCGAGGAAGCTATTGAGAGGATAGCTAGTTATCTTGAGAAGAAGAAACTTGGGAGGAAAACTGTGAATTTTAAATTAAGAGACTGGCTTGTTTCAAGGCAGAGATATTGGGGGACTCCAATTCCCATTATTTATTGTGATAAGTGCGGAATTGTTCCTGTTCCTGAAAAAGATTTGCCTGTGTTGCTGCCTGATAAAGTTAAATTCGGAAAGGGAAATCCGCTTGCAACTGCAAAATCCTGGCTTGAGACTAAATGCCCCAAATGCGGAAAGAAAGCAAGGAGAGAGACAGATACCATGGATACTTTTTTTGATTCTTCCTGGTATTATTTAAGATATTGTGACAATGAAAACAAGAAAAAACCTTTTAACAGCAGGAAAATTGATTATTGGATGCCTGTTGATCAGTATATTGGGGGTGCTGAGCACGCGTGCATGCATTTAATTTATGCGAGATTTTTTACTAAAGCATTGAGAGATTTGGGATTTTTGAAATTTAGCGAGCCTTTTACAAAATTATTTAATCAGGGCATGTTGCACGGTGCTGACGGGAATAAGATGTCTAAATCTTTAGGAAATGTTGTGAACCCTATTGAGATGATTGAGAAATATTCTGCTGACTCATTAAGACTTAACTTGATGTCTCTTGCTTCTCCTGACAGAGATAGTGTGTGGAATGAGAATGGAATCGAATCAAGTCTTAGGTTTATTAATAAGCTTGTGAATTATTTTTCTGAATTTAAGCCAAATAAATCCAGTGAGAAAGTTGAGAGCAAGATAAACAAGGCTATAAAAGAGGTTACAGAAGATATTGAAAATTTCAAGTATAATCTCGCTGTGATAAAACTTAGAGCTTTGTTTGAAGTAATTGAACAAGAAGGGATAAGCAAGAATGATTCTGAAACTTTCTTAAAATTAATTTCTGTTTTCTGCCCGCATATTGCTGAGGAGTTGTGGGAGAAACTTGGGGGAAAGGGTTTTATTTCTCTGGCTGAGTGGCCTGTTGCTGATGAGAAAAAAATTAACTTGAAATTAGAAGAAGAAGAAAAGAAAGTTGATAGGCTGATTTCAGATATCTTGAATATTGTTAAGATAATTAGCGAGAGGGAGAAGAAGAAAGTTGGGAAGGCGTATGTCTATACTATCCCTCCTGAGCTCAAGATGTATCAAGAAAATAAAGGTGTGATTAGTAAGAAAACTGGACTGGAGATTTTTGTTTTTGCTGTTAATGATAAGAGCAAGATTGATCCTGAAAATAAAGCTGGTAAGGCTAAGCCAGAAAAGCCTGCAATTTACCTTGAATAGTGGAAATAGTGAGATAAGGTAGTATATTGCAAAGAGTTAAAATAGGGGTTTAACTTGGAAAAGCGGTGAGTTAAAACGACAACAGAGACAGAACCCTGCATAAAATTAGACTTAATTGTGGAGCGAGAGACAGCTCAAATTCATTCTGATTTTCCAGATAATCAAGAAGCTTACTTTTTAGCTGCTGAGAGAATTAGAGCAGGAGATAAAGCTCATTATGAACACTGGAGAAAGAAAGTCATATATCATCATGGGGATGATGCGTATAGGGGCTATATGGATGCACAAAGAGAGGCAATGGAAAGGCATAGGTGGTATCTGTCTGAGAAGCAAGGCGGGGATGTTGGGGAGTTATCTGCAGCACAAGACTGGCTTAATCATCATGCTGCAGAGTTTCGGGATTTTTGGAAAAGAACTCATACCTTCACAGTGGATTTTCCTCCTCCGCTTTTAGAACAAGAACAACATCTGGGAAATGATTTTTATTAGTTAATTCTTTGGCTGATTTTGGTAGAGATTCGATTCCGTAAGGTTTTTAAATGCAGATTATTAGAGAACTTTACCAGTGTGGAGTGATTCTGCTGGAATTTTATAATGAGACATACACTTAGAAACATTATTGAAGAGATTGCCCAAGAATTAGATGCAGAAAAAG
>JAHIEM010000073.1 GCA_018901625.1 Nanobdellota archaeon | reverse complement strand
TAATTTCTATCTGAACATCTGGAGCATTTTGATGGCCTTTAAAATATCTTCAGAAACTTCATCAATGCTCTGCTCCCCATTAATCTTAACAGTATTATAATGTTTAATCACAGGAGTAGTTTCAGAATGGTAAGTCTCAATCCTCTTGCTGACCGCCTCTTCAGAAGAGTCATCTTTCCTTTGATATAGCGGGAGATTGCACTTATCACACACACCCTCTTTAGAGGGTTTAGGTTCTGTGACAATGTTATATGCAGTTCCGCATTTCTTGCAATTCCATCTTCCAATCATTCTCTTTCTAGCTTCTTCATCAGAAATGTCTATATTAATCACATCAAGAAAACCCTGAGTCTTCACAATTTTATCTAGCTCTTTAGCCTGCTCAATATTTCTCGGAAATCCGTCAAGGATAAAACCCATCTGGCAATCTTCTCTCCCGAGTCTCTCTTTTAATATTCTTAACATTAGCTCATCAGGAACAAGTTTGCCAGAATTAATATACGAATCAACTTCTTTTTTCAGCTCACCTTCTGTCTGTCTTAGCAAATCCCCAGAGCATATGTGGGCAATTCCCAGCTTCTGAGAAATAACCTTTGCCTGAGTTCCCTTCCCAGAGCCCTGAACACCTATAAACACCAATCTTAAACTCATAAAACTTCCTAGAAATTTAGATATATAAATTTACTGCTAAGTCATAATAATAATTATAATTAAACACCCTAAAAACTGGCACAATAATGTTAAACATTCGGGATATAGCAGCTGTAGGAGCGGTTTTAGCTTCAATAGGAGTGATAGGAAAGATAACCTACTACAATCTAAGAAGATATGAAACTCCAACAAGCATGCCTGCACCAATAGAAACACTGCCAGCAGAACCAAGACCAGAGCCAAATAATCCAAACAAACTAGATGTTACCTCTGACCAATCTCTAAAACTCTTGCAAGAAGCCCTAAATAAAAATTAATTCAAAATAAATTATCCAATTGTGTTATCTGTTTTTGGCTTTGTATAAAGAACCCAATCTGGCAGGCCAGAAATCTTCGCCCTAATTTCATCAGGCAATTCTTCAATAGGAAGCATTGCAACAAGATTATTCCTTCCTGTTCCTAACCCTATTATTTCTGCCATGGTTTTGTTTGCAGATACACGAGAAATCCCTCTGCAAGGAGTATACCCTGCATCTTTTAATGCTTTATGTGCTTCATATGCCATTTAATTTTATATTCTGGCTCTTTTTAAGATTTTATATACCCCAGTGCATAGATGTTAATTTATCACATCTCACAATAACAATCTCAACCCAAAAGTCCTTCTGAATTATCTTTTCTTAAGTCTTTCTGAATACTGCGTAAAAATACTTGATGTTACTTCTGAGTAGTTGCAGATAGAAAGCTTTAAAAGTCATATTCTTCGCTTATTTATATGAGTTTAGAACAAGAATTCTCAGATGAGAATGTGCTTAAATTTGGAAGAGCATGCTTTGACATAGCCGAGATTATAAACGCAAAGAGCAAAAACCCCTCATTTAACACTCTATTGATTCCAAGCAGAGGAGCAGTCCCATTCTTCATAGGCGCAATGTACGCAGTGCGCTGTCTCGAGCGTGAATATCCAGATTATGCAGAGCTGGCAACGAGACTCAGAGTTCCTAGAATGATTCGCGAGTTTGTAGCCCCTGCTGATGCCATTCCAGAGCAGGTTGAACGTTATAGAAGAATAAATATTCTCCTCTGCCCATTTACAGCAGATATTAACACAGACCAGTTTGCGCAAGATTTCGGACTAGTAGGTAGAATTTCTAATGAAGATATAATAAACCAGACAAGAAGCTACTGGACTCGCGTTGTTCACGGCCTGTCAGGCGGAAAAAAGGAGAGAAGCAGAAATCAATATCTCCAACTCTACCTCTTCCTGTTAAAGAAACTTGAAGGAAGAACAGAAATAGCAGATGAATACGAACAAGCTCCTCGTGTTGATGGAATGGCAATGATAGATACTGTAATTTCTGGAAGAGCAAGCACAACAATACTTGACAGTTTTAGAGAAGTAAAAATATCCCCTCAAGCAATTCTGATAGTAGATAATGATGGGAATAGTTACAAAGAACCATTCAAGACAAAGATAAGAATAGGTAAAGACAGCGGCCAGATAACAACACTCCCGATTCCAAGAATCTTTAGTGAGGATAGAGGAGCATGTCTAGAAGGTGTTGCAGGAATGATTTATCCTAGTTTGATGTACTACGGAATGGGGATGGAAGTACAAGGCAAGCCCTTTTTCCCTGTCGGAGCAGGCAGCTGGCACCCCCTCTCTCAAAATGACCCTAATAAAAAAGCATTTGAAGCTTTTTGCAAGATGCTAGGTTCTGCAGTTAAAGTAGAGTGCGCAGACTATCACTCTGATACAAACAAAGAACAGGCTCTTCAAGAGATGAGAACAGATAGAAAATCTCTTCTAAGTCTCCTGAAATCAGGAAAACTACTCTCACTAAAATCAACAAAGAGTGATTTAGAGGGTTTCGGAATAAAATACCTCCAAGATAGCAAAACATATGAAACTAGCTCTCACGTAGTTCACATAGCATTTTCAGAAGAACTAAGCAGAAAGCTTCTTGGTGATTTCAGAAAGCAGTTTGAGTCAGCATATATTTAATTCAAAATAGTTTTTTCTGCTTCTCTATCTCTCGAATAAATTCTAAAGCACTTGCCAGCATCTCTTTATTCTGCTTAACTCTCATCTTCTTAATAGCTTCTTCATAACAAAGCCACGCAAAATCCTCGTGCTCATTTGAAATCTTAACTTTCTCAGCATCTTCTTTAGAAACCCTCACTAAGAAGAAAATAGCATGCTTGTTTATCAAATTGCCCTCGTGTCTAAAAAACCACCTCTGCTCGTGCCTGAATCCAGAGATTAATTCTGCATTTAACCCTGTCTCTTCTCTAATCTCTCTAATTGCTGCCTGCTCCTCACTCTCACTCTCCTCAACCCACCCCTTAGCAAATCCCCAGTATGTTGGATATTTAAGAAGCAAGAAGTGCACTTTACCAGAATCAGCATAGTAAATAACTGCTCCTGCTGATTTTTCCTGCTTCATCTCACTAGGAAAAATCAGTGTTTTATATACTTTTTTAGTGTTTTATAAACTAAATATTTAAATACCCTAAAAAACCCTTATTTTCAGAGGTGATTAACCTCAGTGAATTCTGAGAAAATACAAAATGCCAATAAAAGGAACTAAGCCAAGAATTGCAAGAATCACTGTTATTGATAAACAGAGCAAGTCAGCAGTATACTCAATAGTTAACCCTCTCAAAGCAGCTCTAAAAAGAAAACAAGCAGGAGATGTGCCTATGATGATTGATGAACAAAATGCAACTGTTTCTATTCCTCTAGGATTAAGCTCAAGAGAGATTGAAACAATGCTGGAGCACATAGGAGTAAAGTACGAGCTGAAATACGAAGACGCAGACACACCCTCTCAAGCACAATCAGTAGAAGTATACCCCCAAAACTACGGAGTACTAAGGGGGCAGGCTAAACAACTTGAATTAGACAATCAAACTCTTAGATTAGTGGTTAGTGGTCTAGAACAATCACTTACTGTCGAAAGAGGCATGTCAAACACATTAAGAGCTCAGGTTGGAGAGTTAAAAGCAAAATTCGGTGCAAGAGATGTTCCAGACTTGTTAACAGAAATTATGCTAAGAGAGAATTCTTCATGGGAAACAGCAGCCAGAGCATATAATGACACACTAGAAATTGCTGTAGACGTTTTAAGCACACCTTCAGAAGCGCTTGAAAGAGAGTGCCTGGATTACAAAGGAGTAGAAGCAAGAGAAGATTATCAAGCTATTGCTGCTGAATTTAAAGAAGCAGAAGCTGCTGAACAACTTGCTAAAACTAATCCAAGGTTGAGATTAGATGACTATGCTAAGAGTGTTTTAATAAAAGGAAGAAGAATTATAGAAAGAGCAAATATAATCAAAGATGCCCATGACTCTCTTGCTGTCTGCTTCACTGGAAAGAAGATGAGACTTGTAGCAACAACTGAGGATCAGGAAGTGGTAATCACTCTCCCCTACAAGTTCAAGGAAAATTATGCAGGATTAGAAAAAGGACTGGTTCACGCTATAGATGACTCTCTCACAACAGCCAAAGTAGAGTATAGAACAGAAGATTTTAATGGATTATTAAGATATAGAATTTCAGGACTTAAAACTCGCGCTAAAAACAAGCTTCTCAAAGATATAAAAGATTGCGCTGACCCGTTTGCAAGACTTTGCGGCGAGCGTGAAATAATCTCTGTCGGGTTTTATTAATCTGCAATGAACAAAAGAATCTTTACGTTCTCTGGGTTTGCGGAAGAGAAAACTTAGTTAAGCTTAGAAGCGTTTTATACCAAAATGAACCCCTCTTTTGTTATAAGAGAAGAAAGAGATCTTGGGAACAATACATTTAAAAATCTTCTACGGTTGATTTTCACGTCCCTCCATAGCTCAAATCTTTTAGCTAGTCTATGAGAGAGCATTGGTAGAGCACTTGGCTGTAGATAATATCTAGGGCGGATTTTCCCCAAGGGAAATAAAATGAAACCTGATTAGCCAATACCGAGTTACCCAAGTTCGATTCTTGGTGGAGGGACTTATTTTT
>JAHIEM010000072.1 GCA_018901625.1 Nanobdellota archaeon | reverse complement strand
TTCCAGTAATTTTTTAATTGTCTTTTGGTATTCTTTAATCTCCATAAAAAACTAAACACATTACTATTCTTAAAATTATCTCTTATATCTGGTTCAACTCCCCCCCAGAGCACTAAACCATTTAGTAACACTCTCCTCCACGGCGTTGAACTAAAACATCGTTACTTATTCGGTTTATGTATCTAACTTAATCCTAAGGATTAATGCCCAATGTCATTAAGTTAAGCCCTAACTTTTTTCTTGGTAACAATAACATAAACCCTCTTTCCTAAATACTTTCTAGGAACATCTGCTTTAGCAGAGGTTCCAATTGGAGTAACTACTCTTTCCAAAAAACCTTCTACTTCTTCATCCTTCAATACAAGCTTTCCTTTATTTAGTTTTATTATTCTCATAATAAGATATCTATAGATATCTATATAAACCTTTCGGAATTATATCTTTTATGAAAAGAAAGAAGAAAAAGAGTAAGAAATTTATTAGTTACATTAGAAATCAAATTTATTCTAAACAATTTTTAGAATCAAATAGAAAATCTGATAAAGATTTTACAAGAAAAAGAAAACTAACTTTTCCAAAAATAATCTTGTTTATGTTAAATTCTATAAAGAAATCCTTGCAAAAAGAACTTACAGAGTTTTTTCTAAATTTTTCGAACGAAAAGAATATAACCAACTCTGCTTTCTGTCAAAGCAGAATGAAATTAAGTCATACAGCATTTATTGAATTAAACGACGGCATTATTAAAGAATTTTATACAGATAATATTTTTAATTTATGGAATGGATTTAGATTGCTGGCAATTGATGGAAGCAGACTTCAGCTTCCACTTTCTTTAGAACTTATTGAGGATTTTGGCTTTGCAGAAAATCAAGGAGCAGTTCCTGTTCCAATGGCACAAGCTTCATATTGTTATGACTTGTTAAATAGTATGATTATAAATTCAGAAATAGACAGATATGAAACCAGCGAATATAATTTGGCATTAAAACACTTGCAAAAATGCCAATATGAAAAAGATTTATTAATATATGATAGATATTACGATGGAATGTGGTTTATGTTCTATCACCTATTAAAGAAAAAAGATTTTATTATAAGAATGGCAAGGAACTCTATTACAGAAGTCCAGAATTTTTTTAATTCCGATGAAGAATCTAAAATAATTGAAATTACTAAATTGCATATTGATTCAAAAAATCAACTTAAAAAATTAGGTCTTGAATTTAATCCTTTCAAAATAAGACTTGTAAAAGTAATTCTTGATAATGGAGAAGTTGAAGTTTTGGCAACTTCTCTCCTAGATGAAAAGAAATATCCTAATAAAGAATTTAAATGGCTTTATGGAAAAAGATGGGGCATTGAAACAAACTTTGATCATTTAAAAAATCATTTAATGATTGAAGATTTTACAGGTCTTTCAAGTTTATCTGTTTTGCAGGATTTTTTTGTAAGCATGTTTATGGCAAACATGCAACAGATTTTTATTAGTGAAGCACAAGATGAATTGAAAAAACAAAAGAAAGATACAGAATATGAATATAAAATTAATAAAAATCTTTCTTTCGGTTTTATGAAAGATAGATTTGTGAAAATATTATTGGATAAAAATGCCGATAGAAACATAAAAGATTTAAAAGAATTATTTAAAATAAATCCCTCTCCGATTAGAAAAGGACGGAACTTTCCGAGGGTTTTTCATCAATTCAGAAAGAAGTTTTATATGAAAAAGAAGCGAGCTGTTTGATTTATTTTACCCCTGGTTTTAAGAAAAAGATTAGCTTGGCTTATTTAATTCAGTCGAAATTTTGGTATCTGGAAAGTTTTTGATTTAAAATCCTGCAAGTTAGGGGATTATTTTTAAGAAATTTAACAAGGTGAAATTTCTTAACTTAATGGAATTGGATTAATGCCCCCACGAGGAGTCTAACTCCCTAAAAAGAAATAAAATAATTATCTGTAAGATTTCTGTCTCTTGCTTCTTGCCTTAGAATCTCCAGGTTTGTAAGCTTCCTTTCTTCTTATATCTGCAACTAAAAGAGTTCTGTCATACAT
>JAHIEM010000071.1 GCA_018901625.1 Nanobdellota archaeon | reverse complement strand
CAGCCATACTAGAATTAATTATACTGATTTTTCGTGCCAGGCAGAGTCTATAGAAAACTCTCTTGCAAATCTGACATTTTATTTGTGGAATTCTTCTAGCCTGATTTATAATGAGACTAGAAACATATCTGGAACAATAAACTCGAGTGTTTTTAATTACACTTTTTCTTCAGAAGCAAATTATTTATGGACGTGTTTAAGCTATGATAATAACTCTAATTCCAGCCTGGCTGGGAATTACTCAATAACCTATGATACAACTAAACCGAATTTAACAGTTATTGAGCCATATCCGAGTGATGAAACTTCCAGCTCAGCATCTAAGATATTTTATTATAATGTTTCTGATAATTTTAATATTTCCTCGTGCAGCCTGATTATTAATAATGCTGTGAGCCTGACAAATTACTCTATTACAAATTTTTCTTTAGTGCAGAGTTTTGCCCAGAGTTTCTCTCCTTCAAGTTACTCTTGGAGCATTAACTGCACTGATATTGCTGGAAATTCAGAAAATTCAAGCTCGGGAAGCTTTACAATCACTCAGCCACAGACGTATTCTAGTTCTGGGAGCGGGGGCGGGGGAGCAATATTGAGTGCAACAACCTATGCTGTAAGTGAGAGTGATGCTATTCAGGGATATACTAAAGAGCTTGGAAAAGATGATAAATTAAAGTTCAGTATTTTTGATGAGGGAGCTGAGGAACATACACTGACTTTAGATTATGTTGGGAGTAATTTTGTTAATCTGACTTTAAGAAGTTCTGTAATTAGAATTGTCCTTGGAATCGGGCAAAGTATAAAATTAAATCTTACTTCCCCAGATTACTATGACCTTTATATAAAACTAGAAGAGATTTTAAATAAAAAAGCCAAACTTACTATCCAGACAATCCACGACCCAATTGGAAATGTTAGGGAGCCAGAACAAGAAGAGATAAGTGTTGAAAGCGCAGGAGATAAGGATATAGATTATGAGAATCTAACCCCTGTCTGGCAGACATATGTAGGTTTATATATTACTGCTATATTAATAATACTGATAGCAGGATACTTTATTTTGAAGAACTTCAGAAAATCAGTAAAGATGACTGTTAAATTTAAGATTAACAACACGAAAACAAGAAGGAAGTAGGTGCTTGAAATCTCACGATTTCAAGATACTGGAGATTTTTAAGATGGAGAAGAAATTAAAACCCAGCATGAGAGAGAATAAGAGGTATTTGCTAGTTAGTGCTGGAAAAGAAGAGGTTGAAAAAGCGATTCTTGATTTTATTGGAATTTTGGGATATGCTAAGTCTGGAGTTTCATTTCCTTGTTCCGGGATTGTAGCTGTTAACCGCGAAGAGATTGATAGAGTCAGGGCAGCATTGGTTTCTGCTGGTATTTTGATTAAGAGAGTTTCTGGAACAATTAAGGGTGTTAAGAACAATTAGCACTAACTTGGAGAGAGGTAGAGTGTTTTATCTGGAATTACTATGCCTTCTTTTGCATTTTGGTATAGCATGCCAAGGAGAGAGTTAGAGTGTGCTTGAGCTTCTTCAATTTGAGATTTAAATGCCTTGAATAATATTGGCTCGTCTTCAAAGATAAAACACCTTTCTAAAGCTCCCCCAATTCCCATAAATAGTGAGATTAATTTTCTATCATCATAGTAACTAATAGCAAAAATGGGACATCCTTTGTCATTTAAGATATATCCTCCCTGAGCAGAAGGCATGAATCTCTCCTTGAGTTGCGCGACTATCTGATTCTGGAGATTATCTGCTAAACTCCTGTCAGAAGTGACTAGCTGGAATACTGCAGAGAAAAAATCCCCGCTTCTGTTAAATACTACTCCTGCAGAATACATTGGCAGGGGAAGATTTGCAGGTCGCAGTCCAATGTCTAGGTCTATTCTTTGTCTAATCTCAGAATCTCTAGTTTTCCAGGTGTCTGTATCTCCAGAAGGATTTACAAGTCTAGCATATACTGCTTCTAGATTTCTTAATTGTATCTTCACTGCCATCTTAAAAATTATCAGAACTCTTTTGGGCTCCAGGGTTGCTGGGTGAAATCTCTATGAGTATAAAAAACTTTCTATGAGCATCCTAAAAACCAGGAAAGCACAGAAAACTTTATAAATGCCTGAGATATCCAGTTTTGTCGGAAAGGAAAAGGAAATTAAGGGATTATACCTGTTTTTAATTTAAAATGGATGTGAATAATAGCAAGAGAGTAAAATTGAATTTATCTCGGAGATAAAATGGACATAACAAAAATAGACATTTTTGAATGCCCATATTCACACGGAGGCAAAGAGTGAATATGGACATGCCAATGGAGATGCAAAATCAGGTAATGGGTTATGACAGAGCAGCGACTATCTTCTCGCCAGACGGGCATTTGATTCAAGTTGAATATGCAGAGAAAACAGTGAGACTCGGCTCGAGTTCTATTGGAATTGTCTGCAAAGACGGAGTTGTAATTGTGGCTGATAAACGGATGAAAGACCCACTAGTAATTGCAGACCCTATTGGAAGAATAAGTGAGATAGACAAGCACATACTGGTTAGTTCTGCTGGGATTGCCAGTGATGCCAGGATATTGATTGAGAGAGCCCAGGTTGTCTCGCAACAGCATAGAGTTACCTATGATTCTGATGTTGATGTTGAAAGCATTGTTAAGGATATAGCTAACATAAAACAGCAGTTTACACAGTATGGGGGCGCCAGACCTTTTGGTGTTTCTTTAATGGTTGCTGGGAATTCTGGCAAGAAACCAAAATTATTTGTTACAGATGTTACTGGGAATTATGCGTCGTATAAGGCAGCGGCTATTGGGGAGAATGATGAAAAGATTAGGGAAGAGTTGAGAATGAATCTTGACAGAGAGATGGATATTGAAGAAGCAATAAAATTATCACTAAAGATTTTTAAAGAGATTCTCGGGAAGAATTTTAGTGTGGAGAGGTTTGATGCAGCGTATATTAAGATTGAAGAGGGCAAGATAATTAGATTAAATGGAGAGCATCTGAAGAAGTATATTAAATAGCAAATTATAAAATGCCGACGTCATTTCACAATTCAGGATTAAATATTAACATTAGTAAATTATAAAATGCCGCAAGTGCCTGCAAAATTATCAATTAAGGGAAAGAGATATGAGATTCTTGTTGATGTTGATGGAGCTATAAAAGTAAAACAAGGCAAGCTGGTGTCTATGGCTAATGTGATTATTAGTGATTGCGTATTCTCTGATTTGAAGAAGGGGCTGAGAGTTGCTGAGAAAGATTTAATTGCTGATTTTGGGACTTCAGAAATCTCTGCAATAGCCGAGAGAATAATCAAGAATGGGGAGGTTAATATTCCTGCAGAGTATAGAGATGCTGAGAGAGAGAATAGAATAAAGCAGATAGTTGACTTTCTTGTGAGAAATGCTATGAATCCTGTTACAAACAAGCCCTATACTCCTGACATGATAAAATCTAGTTTAGACAGGACTGGAGTGAATATTGACAATCGCCCTGTTGAGGAGCAAATATCAAAGATTCTTGAGAAATTAAGGCCAATTTTGCCGATAAGGATTGAGACTAAGAAGCTTTCAATTAAAGTTCCTGCAGTTCATACTGGGAAGGTTTATGGATTAATAACTGAGTATAAAGAGAAAGAAGAGTGGCTGAATAATGGGGATTTGGCTGTTGTGATAAACCTGCCTGCTGGGATGCAGATGGGTTTTTATGATAAGTTAAATGCTGTTACTCACGGTTCTGCTGTTGTTGAGGAGATAAAACAATGATAAGAGGGGAAGAAAATAATACAACAAGGGGAGATCATAAAAACCCTGATAAGAGAGATGAGGGTGTTTTGGCAAGAGAATCTGTGCCTGTTTTAAGAGATGAACTAAATACGAAGGTTTAAAAACCAAGAAGAAAACAAATTTAAGATGAGTGAAAAGGATAGAGAGATTGTAATCCCTGGAGAGATTATTAAGGAAGGGGATGACTACTTGCCAGGAGAAGGAACACGAAGAGAAGGAAAGAACATAGTTGCAAGCAGGTTTGGATTAAGAGACGAGCAGAACAAGCTTGTGAAAGTTATTCCATTATCAGGAGTTTATATTCCCAGAAGGGGAAATTTAGTAATCGGGACTGTTGCTGATATTGCATTTAATGGCTGGATGATGGATATTAATGCGCCTTACTCTTCATTCTTGCCTGTTGCAGAATGTCCGAGGTTTTTCAAGAAAGATGATTTATCTGAATATTTTGGAATAGGGGATTTAATTGCCTGTAAAGTTGATTCTGTTAAACGAAAGGGAGTTGATTTAACCATAATGCCTAGAGGGCTTGGAAAGCTTGAAGATGGGATGATTATCCAGATAAATTCAAATAAAGTTCCGAGAGTGATAGGAAAGGAAGGGAGCATGATTAGCATGATTAAAGAGGCTACTGATTGCGATATTACTGTTGGGCAGAACGGCTTAATCTGGATAAAGGGAAATAAGGTTGATGATGAGCTCTTTGCTAAAGAGGCAATATTATTTGTGACTGAGAGGTCATTTGTTGAGGGGTTGACTGAGAAGACTGAGAAATTTTTAGAAGAAGAAATCAAGAAGAGGGGAAAGACTAAAAAGGCAGAAGTTGAAGGAGATGTAGAATAAAATGAGCAAATATACAAAGAGATTTGATGGAAGGAAGCTTGATGAGGCTAGAAAGATAAAGGCTGCAGTTGGAATTATCCCAAATGCTGATGGCTCTGCTATGTTCTCATTTGGAGATACTATTGCGATTGCTGCTGTTTACGGGCCGAAAGTGATGCATCCCCAGCATGCTCAGAATCCTGAAAAAGGCACGTTAAGAGTTAATTATGATATGCTGACATTTTCTGTAACTGAAAGAAAAAGACCTGGACCAAACAGAAGAAGCCAGGAAATTTCAAAGGTGACTGGGTGGGCTTTAGAGCCAGTAGTTATGCTGGAAGATTTCCCAAATACTGTTGTTGATGTTCATATAACTATAATTCAGGCAAATGCTTCAACAAGATGCGCAGGGATAAATGCTGCTGCTCTTGCTCTGGCTCATGCTGGAATTCCTATGAGAGAGCTAGTTTCTTCTGTTTCAGTTGGGAAACTAGACAAGACAATTGTTGTTGATGTTATAAAAGAAGAAGAAGATTATGAAGAGGGGGAGGGTGCTACGGATATTGCAATGTCGTTTACATCTAATTCAGGAAAATTAACACATTTGCAGATTGACGGGAAAATATCTGCAAAAGAGCTGAAAGAAGCTGTTGAGACTGGGAAAAATGCCTGCAGAGAGATTTATGAGCTTCAGAAGAAAACTTTGAAGGGGGTTGGTGAAAAATGATGGTATCAAACTTGACTAAGCAGAGAATACATGATTATCTGAAAGAAGGAAAGAGATTTGACAACAGGGGATTGTTAGACTACAGAGAGCTGGAAATTGAAACTGGAATATCTATCAATGCTGAAGGAAGCGCGCGAGTGAGATTAGGAAAAACTGAGATTGTTGCAGGAGTTAAACTTGGAGTTGCTGAGCCTTATACTGACCATGAAGATGAAGGAACATTTATTACAACTCTGGAATTAGTTCCAACTGCATCTCCTAAGTTTGAATCAGGGCCTCCAAGAATTGAGGCAATAGAGATGGCAAGAATTGTTGATAGAACAATAAGAGAGAGCAAGTATATTGATTTTAAGAAACTTTGCATTAAAAAGGGAGAAAAAGTTTGGAGTGTTATGCTAGATTTGTTCTCTATGAATGATGACGGGAACCTGCTTGATGTTGCGTGTATTGCAGCTGTTGCAGCATTAAAAGATGCGAAGATTCCTGTTTTTGATGAAGAATCTGGAAGAGTTAAGTTTGGCGAGTGGACTGAGCAGAAATTACCACTAGCTAAAGAGATACCCTTGCTGTTCACGTTCCATAAGATTGGAGATAGTGTGATTGTTGACCCTGTTGTTGAGGAAGAGGAATCAAGTGATGCTAGAATATCTTTAGGATTACTAGACGGGAAGATTAATGCTTTGCAGAAAGGAAATTCTGAGAGCTTTGAGTTAGAAGGAGTTTACAGCATATTTGAGGAATCTGAGAAAAAGTACAAAGAGATGTCTAAGAAAGTTGAAGAGAACATAGATAAAGCTATAAAGAGAGCTAAGGGAGACTAAATAATGGGGTTGGAGCATTTTAGAGAGATTAGGCAGGCACTAGTTGAATGTGGTATTGAAGAAGATGATGCAGATTCAATTTATGGCAGGCAGAGAGTTGCAGAAGTTCTAGGAGACAGAGTTTTTATGCTTGCATTTTTGGAAAATCTTGGGTTTGATCCTAGCAAGATAATTTCCGGAGGAGCCTTAGATGACAGAGGGAAACAGGCAATTGTTAATATTGCGCGAGCAGCTAAGAATTACAGAAGGGCGGGACAGTTAAATGATTTAAAACCTGGAGAAGTTTATGATGCCTTGAATTTTAATGATATTGAAAGGCTTGTTAGATATGGGAAAGATTTAAGAAGGAGAGAGAGGGAGTAATAAAATGAATGCTGCTATAAAAGAAATATTCACAAAATACGAGGTTGCAAGAATTTTGGGGGCGAGGGCGTTGCAGATTTCTATGGATGCTCCGTTATTAATCAATATAGAAAAAGAAGAGCTGGAAAGAATCAGATATGACCCAATAAGAATTGCAGAACTTGAGCTTAATGGGGAAGTGCTGCCTATTACTGTAAAGAGACCGCTGCCTAAGAGAGTAGAATCAAAGCTGAGAAGAGAGATTATTCCTGAGAAAAAAGAAGATGCTGAAAGTATCGAGAAGCACGGGGAGAAAGAGATAGAAGGAGAGGGAGAGATAATGGAGCTTGCTAAGCCAGAAGATGAGGTTGATGAGACAGAAGATGCTGGTGAAGAAGTTGCTGGTGAGTAAGTTTGAGTTCTGGTAGAATTAACCCATAAAACTTGAGAAACCAAAGGGTTTTTAAACTTCGAAAAGTTAACAATACTAATATGTTCCCTGGTATGGTCTTCGGGCAATGCCAGGCTTTATTTTTCTTTTAATTCTATTGATTTTGCTGTCTTTTGGTCTATGCAGAATGAAGTATTGCAGGTTTTCTTTAAATAACTAGAAGATGTTGTGCAAAAGTAGATATTTTCAATTTTCTTTCCTAATTTTTGAGCTTTCTTGATGGCTGGAACAAAATCTTCATCCCCTGAAACGATTAAAGCAGTATCGTAAAGATTTTCATAAGCTCCGGAAACCAAATCAACAGCTAAGTAAATATCATCTCCTTTTACTTCAAATTTGTATGTTCCGTCATCTTGTTTATGTTTTCTCAGTCTTGCGAGAACAACATTAAAACCCGGGATTCTTCGTAAAGCATCAAAGAATTTCTGCTGTTCCCAGTATTTCTTAGAATCTATGCTTATGTCCAAAGGAGCATTGTAGTAATAAACTGAAACAAGTAATCTGTCTTTCTTTAGAATGTTTATCAGTTTTTGAAAATCAATCTTGACAACTTCCAAATCTTTTAAGCTGTAATAAAGATTGCTCCCATCAATAAACATAGATATTCTTTCCTGTTTTTTCTCTGCCATAAATTTATAACTGGAGAGTATTATTAAATCTTCCCTCTATTAAATTCTCTTATCCATACCTGATATCTTCTCACATAACTCTCATCCTCGGAGGTAATTTTTACTTTCTTAGGTTTTCCTAATTTAATATAAACATCGCTTATATTCCAGTCCGTAATGGAAGGATTACAATCTTCTACCAAATCTCTTAGTAAAAATGCAAGACCTTCTGGATTAGATACCTTTAACACCTTATAATCAGGGCTCTCATGGAATTTAGGTTGAAGAAAATAAGATAATTCGCCTTCCTGCCCCAATTTAAATCCCTGATCTTCCATTTGAGCTTCAAAGCTTTTCAGAGAAATCCTCTCAAATAATCTTCTTAATAAGCTCATTTTACCAAATCACTCCTCTGTATAAAACAGGTTTATACCCAAATTGGCGATATTTAAGTAAGATTTTTCTGCTAGAAGAAATTACAAAACCTCTAAAAGTTACAGCATTTCTTTCAACACGATGAACAGAACTACTAAATTTAGCAGTACCAAGACAGCCATAATGCCAATTAGAAATATCAAAGTATCCCCCGACTTTAGCTTTTCTCCTTTTTTCGAATGCCCTCGCACAGTCTCTCTTTATTTGGCCATCAGGTTCAGAATTCCCCCACCCGCCATTTGAATCGAAATCCTTGAAAGTATAATATCTTTTAATGCTTCCATCGTCATTGTATTCTGCTCCATAATTTCTTTTTTCTATAGGCAGAGCTATGGCTCTCAATCCATCCGAAATTGTAGAACCCGGTTTATCTAAAATCAAGCATGTTGCACATTCTATAATTCTGTCCAATGTTCTTCCTATCATTTTTTATTTTCCTTTAATTTGTTATGATGTAGTAGCAACACACCCCTTTTATATTTTATTTCTCCTTTTCAGGAGAAAGATTTATAAGGGAGAAAAATCTTGAATAGACTATGGAAACTTCAGCATTAAAAGAACTTGGACTGACTGAGAATGAAGTAACTATCTACTTCTTCTTGTTAAAGGTTGGAGAAAGCACAACCGGTCTAATCATAAAAGAAACAGGAATATCTAACTCTCGCGTTTATGAGTCCTTAAATTCTCTTGCTAAAAAAGGATTTGTCTCTTACAATATTCAGCGAAATGGAAAGCATTTTCAAGCAACTAACCCTAAAATTCTTCTTGAAAAAGAAGAAGAAAGAAAAAACAAGCTGAAAAAGCTCATTCCAGAACTTGTTTCTATGACTAATTTGAGAGAAATAGAAACTAATACTGCGGTTTATGAGGGATATGAAGGATTTAAGACAGCATTTAAAAAAATAATAGATGACTGCCCCAAAGATAAAGAGATATTTATTCTAGGTTTTTCAGAACAGCAGTATAAAACCGAATCACTAAGGCTCTTTTTAGAAAATATGAATTTAAAATCATCAGCTAAGAAACAAAAGCTAAAGATAATTTTAGACAAATCTGTAAAAGAGACCCTTGGCAGGGATAGAGAGAAAGAGAAGTTTACAGAAGTGAAATATATGCCAAAAGGATATGTAAGTCCTGGGGCAATTGATATATTTGAGGATTATGTTTACATCTTTTTATGGGAAGAAAGACCATTTGTTTTTATGATTAAAAACAAGAAGATTGCTGAAAGTTTCAAACAATACTTCACCCTTCTCTGGAAAATTGCCAAGAAGTAACAAGTTTATAGGTAAGCAGTGGGAGTGGTTGGAGGGTAATGGGTATCCCGAGCGAATGAAATGAGCGAGGCAAGATTTCTAAAACTTGAGTATAATAAACTTTATAAGCAAATTAATTCTAAAATAATCATGAAGATAAAAGATGTGTGGGCAGAGAAGGTTCATGATTCTAGAAAAAAGGAGACTATCAGAATTTATGTGAAGACTGATTTTGGAATATGGAGCACAAGCTCGCCTTCTGGAAAATCAACTGGAAAACATGAAACACTATCTTTTCCTGAATCAGTCAGCTCTAGTATAAAGCTGTTAGATAGTTTAAAAGAAGATATTCTGGAACTAGAAATTGAGAGCTTTAATGATCTTGAGAAAGTTGAGAATATTGTTGATAAGAAAGAGGCTGGGGCAAATACACTCTATGCTCTAGAGGCAAGTATTCTGAAGGCACTTGCTTACTCTGAAAAAAAAGAGCTGTGGCAGTTTATAAATCCTGATGCAAAGAAGATGCCTTTTCCAGTGGGAAATGTTATTGGGGGCGGTTTGCATACTCCTGAGACTCACGGGAGAAAAGCAGATTTCCAGGAGTTTCTGGTGATTCCTAAGATGAAGAAGTTTTCTGATTGTGTTGAAGCTATGAAGAAAGCGCACTCCATGATTGGAGAGCACTTAGGTGCTAAGAAAGTAAAGGGCTCGCTAAATGATGAGGGGGCGTGGAGCACTAGCCTGGGGAATTCAGAGTGTTTGGATATACTAAATATTGTGAGAAAGGAGATTGCAGAAGAATCTGGTGAGAAGATTGATATTGGAGTTGATGTTGCTGCCTCGTCTTTTTATGCTCCAGATATTTACCATTATACTAATCCTGAAGTTTTGATGAATACAAAAGAGCAGATTAACTATGTTTCAGGGTTAGCTGATAAATTCAAGATTTTTTATATTGAAGACCCTGTTGATGAAGAGAATTTTTGCGGATTTAAGAATTTTAGAGAGAAAAATCCTGGGAGAATTGTTGTTGGGGATGATTTAATTGTTTCTAGTGAGGCTCGATTCCTGACTGCTTTGAAAGAAAGATCAATTGATGCTGTTATTTTAAAACCAAATCAACAGGGCTCGTTGCTGGAAATCAAGAAAATAGTTTATCTTGCCAAGAAGTATAATGTTGCTCTTGTTATGAGCCATAGAAGCGGGGAGACAATGGATTCTACAATTGCTGATTTGGCT
Source organism: Nanobdellota archaeon (assembly GCA_018901625.1). Lineage (GTDB taxonomy): Archaea > Nanobdellota > Nanobdellia > Pacearchaeales > GW2011-AR1 > JAHIEM01. The sequence goes on along the minus strand of JAHIEM010000071.1, from coordinate 7,886 downwards.
TTTGGGTTTCAGTGCGATTATATTAAGACAGGGGTGCACGGGAAAGAGCGCGAGATTAAGCTTAGAAGGCTGGTTGAAATAGAGAAAAAAATTGGTTAGTTCTTATAGCTTAGATGACAGAGTTTAGGAGGGGTTGAGAAAAACAAGAGAAGAAATTTCAGATGATGCTTGAACAATTAAGTTTAAAATAAACCTTTGCCCGCCTTTACTTAATTTACTCGCAAGGTTTAAAAACCCACTAAATATCTAATCTTAACTTAGGCACGTACCAACTGAAACAATTTGGATTAACCCGTGCGCTTGTTATAAATTAGTTATCAATAAAAATGACAGAGGAAAGATTAAACATAAGAAATTATCAGATATAAAATGCCAAGACAAAAATTAACTGAAGCTTCAGAAACACTTCCTGTTTCTGACAGTGCTCAGAAATCTGAAAACAAGAAGATTTCTGACGAAGAGAAAGCAGCAAGAAAGCTTGAAAGAGAGAAAAAGAAGCAGGCAGAAGCTGAAGGAAAGAAAGAGATTCTGGAGAAAGCTGAGAAGATGGCTGAAAGTTTAGGTGATAAAGAGGCTGAGAAAGAGCTTGAGGAAGATGAGAAGAGTTTAGACAAGACTGAAGAGGGCAAGAAGAAGAAATTAGGGAAGAAAGATGAAGATGAGAAGAAACAGACTTCTAATACACTAATTCCTATTGAGGATTATGTCAAGGCAGGGTGTTATATTGGAACAAAGGTGATAACTCCTGATATGAGAAAATTTGTTTACAGAAGAAGAGCTGACGGCATAGCAATTATTAATACTAATATTATTGACCAGAAGATAGGCGAAGCTGCAAAAGAGATTGCTAAATACAAACCACAAGACTGGGTTGTTGTCTGCAAAAGAGAGGCAGGGTGGAGAGCTGTTAAATTATTTTCAGAACTAACAGGAGTTCGGGTATTTACTAAGAAATATCCTGCCGGGATAATTACGAATACAGATTTGCCTGATTTCTTTGAGACAGAGATGATTTTTGTATGCGACCCCTGGCTTGATAAGAATGCAATGACTGATGCTTCTAATGTTAAGAAGAGGATATTTGCTGTCTGCGATACTAATAATCTTGCAAGAGATGCAGATTTTATTATACCTGCAAATAACAAGAGCAATAAATCTCTTGGGGTTCTCTTTTATATTCTGTCAAGAGAATATATGAAATCGCAAGGAATATCAAAGAAACTCCCTGATATGGAAGATTTTATTGGTGAGAAGCTTGAAGACCTGCAGCCAAAGAGGACTAAGAAGGCTATTGATGAGAAGAGGAAAGATATTGAGAAGATTGAGGGAATCTTGAAGTTAGATTCGGAAGAGAAGAATAGGTGATTTTTTTTTGATAACTCTATAACTATCTGCTTAAGGGATAATTTTTGTATAGCTTATAAAAATTTTAGCAGGTTTTCACAATCTTTCAAATATAGAATCTATAAGGCAAAAAATTAACTTTCAATTGAACCATCTGTTTGAATTAATCTTAAATTTTTATTAACTTTGGAATAGTCTGTACTATTAATCTATAATCCGCTTGTTTTTAAGATTGATTAAATTGGTTAGGAGAGATTAACTCTCAGCACAATAATTCTTATAAATCCAAGATAATAAGAAGACTTATGATGTTTATTGATTATTTATCTGAGCAGTTTCGGGAGAGAGCTTATGCTGACCCGAAATTTAGAGATGCTGTGAATATTGTCAGCATGAATTCCCGCGGGAGAGTCTGGGTTATCGGGGGATTTCTCTATAAAACCCTGATTAGAGCTGTGCATGGAACAGAAGTTGCCAGCAAGGATTTTGATTTTGTTGTTGAGAGAGCGAGAGAGAGGTTAAAGCTGCCTGATGGTTGGACTTCAAGAACAAACAGATTTGGAAATCCTGAATTATCTGCTGCTGAGAATCAAGTTGATTTAGTTCCTCTTGATAATATTCTCTATTTGAGAAAAATGAATCTCGCGCCAAGCATAAGAAACTATCTTGCAAGTGTTAATTTTGATATTTTTGCACTTGCTTTTGACTTGCGAGACGAGGCAATTGTTGATGGAGGGGGAGTTTCTGCTTTAGAGAGGAAAGTTTTAAGAGTTCATAATCTCGTTATGGCTGAGATTAGTGCTGAGATTTATGGAAAAAGTGTGAATGAAATGATTTCTTCTAGGGCGAGAGAGATTGGTTTTGATGCTGAGTTAGTTTGAATAATTCAATCTCAATTGAACCTATCGCTAGGTTTAAAAACGTCTTAGTTTACAGATTTTTATGAAAAACAAGATTAAAGGAAATATTTATAAAGAAGAAATAATTAACCCTAAAATGAAGAGGGGTGTATTAATTTTAGTCTCATTTATTTTGTTATCTAGTTTGATTAGTGTTGTGAGTGCTTATACTTGTTATGATGCTGATGTGAATAAAGACGGGAAGGCAAATTCTGTGGATTTATCTTATATTAGTGCAAAAATAAATCAAACCTGCTCTGAAGCGAATAGATGGTGTGATTGGGCAGACATGAATAAAGATAGGCAAGTTAGCCAGGATGATTTAACTTTAAATTATAATGTTAGAACTGAAAATAAATGTGCGTCGTGGGTTGCTGCATGCACTGATTCAGATGCAGGAATATCAAAGTATGTTAAAGGTAAGGCAGTTATTTCTGGAGTAGAATCTAAAGAAGACCAGTGCTTGGGAGTGAATTTACTAGAATATTATTGCGAGAATGATGCTATAAAATTAATGGAAATTCCTTGTGGATGTTATGAGGGGGTTTGCTACGAAACTGCTACTTGCACAGATACTGAACAGCCAGGTAAGAGTAATTGGTATCAGGATAAATTCTTAAAAGGAACAACTACAGTAAAATATAAAAATAATAATGGTGGTGAATCTGGAATAGAATATGTAGATGAATGCAATGATGAAGGAAAGCTGGTTGATTATACATGCAGCCCTTCAGAAGACTCTAATTTTGTTGCTGTTGGGTTTGGGAATTATATTGATTGTGAGTATGGCTGTTCTAATGGAGCTTGCTTAAAAGAAACAAGCCAGACTTGTTCTAATATTAAATGCGATGATGGAACTATTGCAAAGTGTGCATTAAATATGGGAACTGGATATTGTTCATGTGAAAGCTGTCCTTCTATTGATCTTGATATTGATTCTTGTTTAGATAATCCTAAAAGATACTGGGATCAGGAAACAGATAAATGCTATGATTATAATCCTAACTGGATTCCAAGTTATTGTTCTGATCCAGATGGGGGGAAAAATATTTTTGAATATGCTCATACTTATGGATTTAGAAGTTATTCTTCTGCAGACGACCCTTCAAGAGATTTAAGAATAAGAACTGGAGGATCTGATGGCTGCTACAATTGGCAGTTAATTGAACATTATTGTGATGCTCAGGGTTACATACAAACTGAATATATCACTTGCCCAAACGGTTGTGATACAAATAGCAAGGGAGCATGCATAAAAGGAGAAGCAATTACAGAAAAGATAACCTGCAAGTTTGAAGGAACAAGCAAGCAGCAGCAATGTTATTTAGCTGGGCAATTTACTCCTGCTGATGAAGGCACAAAGTTTTGTTATGCAGAAGCTGGACCAGGAAGTTGTGTAATTAATTATAAAGATTATAAAGGCGCAGAAGTAACATGGAAATCAACATGCGGCAGTTTAGCTTATACTAAACAAGATGGGAATGATGAAGTTATTTATTTTAAATGTTCAGAAGGAGAGACCAATATTAGTGAAATATTAAACAAAGGATTTAGAAATGTTTATTTTGAGTGCTATGATGGCGAGAGTTCTAAATCAACAGAAAGAGACGCTTGCAAGTCAGCTGATTATTGGAAGAAGTTTGCTTCTAATTTTTGTGCCAGCCACTGCGAGAAAAGTGTAGAGAAGTGCGAGCAAAAATATGGTGTTGAAGAAAAGAACGAAGATGTGATTAAATGCATCGGAAAGTGCGGAATAAATTCTTTCTCTTTGGGGAATGAGTGTTATCTTCAAGAGGAAACTACTACTAGCCCAGTTCAGGAATGCAAAACTGATAGTGATTGTTCTCAACCTTCTTGTGAACTTGGTGTTCCTGCGGAAGAGTGCCCAAAAACTAATAAATGTGTAAATGGAAGGTGCGAACCAATTGTTGAAATGGTTTCTGAAGGAATAATGCTAATATGCAAAGATTCGTGCCCTCTTGATGGAAAATGCTACCCATTTGGATATAGAAAGTCAGGAAAATACTGCTCTGATATGGGCGGATTTGTTGAGCAGAAGAAGAATGAAGCTTGTGATAATAATTTTGAATGTTCTTCAAATGTTTGCGTGAATAATAATTGCATCTCGCAGGGATTTATTGAGAAGATTATTTCATGGTTTAAGAGACTGTTTGGCGGGGGATAGTTCAATTGAGATTGAAGTTATCGAGATGTTTAAAAAGAGGAAATAATTTATCAGATTATGAGAAAATCAATTTTAATTATTGGGATAATACTCTTGGCGATTTTGCCATTTGTGAGTGCAGATATACCTTCTCCTCCGAATCCCACAGTTAAAGACATACCGATTGAGAATCATATTTCTAATATGGATGATTTTCCAGAATATGTTTTTGTTGTGTATGGAGACATTCCAGGTATGTGCAGCCCAAAAATAATTGATGAGGACGGATCTGTCAGTGGTTCATTCTATAAGTTTTGTGTTATTTCAGTGTACGCTGTTAAAAAGTCTGATTTTGATTCTTCAATCTTGACAAATAATGATTATTCTCAAGTTCAGGAGTATTTTAATTCTTCAAAGGCAGTAAAAGTTATTGAAAATTTAGACTTCTCAAAAACTGTTTCGATTACAAGCACGGAAGATAAAGTCGTAAATAGCTATAATATCAGCCTTAATTCATTAGTCCCTCCAGAGCCAAAAATAAAAAGAGATTATAAGATTTATCTATACCTCATAATCCCAATTGTTGCTATTTTAATAGTAGTTGTCATCCTGAGTAAACGAAGAAAGTAAGATGAATTTAATTTTTGCCTGGATTTTAACAATAATAATTGAGTGGGGAGTGTTCTGCTTATTTTTTAGAAAAGATTATCTTAAACTAATAGGGTACTCTATTTTGATTAATTCTATTACTAATCCTCTCTTAAATTTTTTATTGTTATTTGGAATTAACATGATTACATTAGAGTTTTTAGTTTTTGCAGTAGAAATATTTTTGATAAAACTACTATTTGACTTGAGATGGAAGACATCAGCAATATTATCATTTTGCGCGAATTTATCTAGTTTTTTAATTGGAATTGCCCTTGGGAGGTTTATATGAAAAACATAGTAAAGAATCTTAGTGTATATGGCTTAGGACATGGATTAATAGACGCTGTTTGCGCTGGTGTTTTATTCAGTATCTTAAAATTTGATTTAACTAATTTTCCATTTTTTGGGCTAGTGGTGTTATACGGCATACTGGCATTCGCGCTGCAAGTCCCATTCGGAGTCTTAGCTGATAAGTTTAAAGCCCCAAAACAATTTGCGCTAGGCGGAATTGTGTTTAACTTTTTTGCAGTATTTCTTTTGTTTTACTCTCCTCTAACTGCAGTTGTTCTTGCGGGAATTGGGAATGCACTGTTCCATGTTGGCGGGGGAGTTATTAGCTTGAATCTCACTCCTAAAAGAGCAACTGCTCCGGGAATTTTTGTTGCTCCGGGAGCAATTGGTCTTTTTATTGGGACACTGATTGGGAATCTAGGATTATTCAAGCAAGAAATATTCTACTTTCTGCTCGTTTTGTTTTTTGTTCTGATTACTATTACAAAACTTCCTAATCTTAATTACAAACATGAGAAAGTGAGAGTGAAATATTTTGAATTAATCTTCCTTCTTCTTTTCTTTGCAATAGCTACGCGGGGTTTTGTTGGTTTCTTGCTGATTTTTCCATGGAAAACAAATATCTATCTAATTATTTTTCTGGTTTTTGGAGTTTTTCTAGGAAAATTTATTGGAGGGATTCTTGGGGATAAATTTGGGTGGATAAGAATCTCAATGATTTCTCTTATTATCTCAGCAGTTCTGCTGACAATATTCCCCAATGTGTGGTATCTTGCAATAGCTGGAATGTTCTTGTTTAATATTGTAATGCCAATTACACTCGTGGCTGTGTCAAATCTTTTTCCAGGAAGGCCGGGTTTTGCTTTTGGAGTAAATTGCCTAGCTCTAATACTTGGAGTTTTTCCAATTTATTTTGGGATAAAGTTAACTTCCTTATGGCTAATTGGGGCGATAATCCTTATTTCAACTGCAGCAATTTATTTTGGTCTGAGATTTTCTCCCCTTAATAATCACAGAAAACAGCGAAAGGTTTATAAAGCAAATTAATACTACTTCATTGTTAAAATGTTAACTATGATGAGTACCTTAGTTGAAATTTTTAGTAAGGTATGATGTACGAAAGTTTGTCATCTAGTTAATACAAGATTTTGTTCTGATTTTTGATTCATCATGTCAGAAATGCCCACTAATGTTTGCATTTCTGAACACCCTAAAGTTGCAATACAATGTACTCAGCAACTTTTTGGTAGTTAATTATCGACGAGATTTTATATTCTAGATGATATTGTGTTGTAGTAGTCGCCAATGATTTTTCAGAAATTCTTATGAATTTCTGACCTTCAAATTCTAACGACTTCAAAGTTCTAAAACTTTGACAGTCATCAAAAATTTATATTTTTGAGAATTAGAAGTGGAGAAAGTGTGTTTTGAGAAACTTTTGTTTCTTATATAATCAGTAGAAATTAATAATCATTAAAGCAGCGAGAAATAATTTTGCTAAATTCTCGATAGAAAAACTGTATAAATCCAGTTTATCCTGCTGGCGGCTGCGGCTATCTGGCTTGCAATTAGACATGCAAGTTCCTTCAGCAATGGAGAGCGTACTGCTCAGTAACACGTAGACAATCTACCCTATGGCGAGAATAACCTCGGGAAACTGAGGGTAATACTTGATAAGAGATGGTTTCTGGAATGATCTGTCTCTGAAGCGTAGGATGAGTCTGCGGCTGATTAGGCAGTTGGCGGGGTAATGGCCCACCAAACCTTTGATCAGTAAGGGCCCTTAGCGGGGAAACCCTGAGAACGAGTCTGAGACACTACTCGTAGCCCTACGGGGTGCAGCAGTTAGGGATTTTTTGCAATGCGCGTGAGCGTGACAGAGCGAGCCAGAGTGTTATTCCTTTTTGGAATAACTTTTGCCAGCTGTAAAAAGGCTGGCGAATAAGGACTGGGCAAGACCGGTGCCAGCCGCCGCGGTAATCCCGGCAGTCCAAGTCGCAGCCACAATTATTGGGTCTAAAACATTCGTAGCTTGCTTTGCAAGTTTGTTGTGAAATTCTGTCTCTTAAGGGCAGAGATTGCAATGAATACTGCTTAGCTAGAGACCGGTGGGCGTAAGAAGTACATCTGAGGTAGTGGTAAAATACGTTAATCTCAGATGGACTAACGATTAGCGAAGGCATCTTACGATGACGGTTCTGACAGTGAGGGATGAAGGCTAGGGGCGCAAATTGGATTAGATACCCAAGTAGTCCTAGCAGTAAACACTGCGCACTAAACCTTGTGACCTCCGCGAGAGGTTGCAGGGCTGCAGCGAAGGCGAAGAGTGCGCTACCTGGGAAGTATAGCCGCAAGGCCGAAACTTAAAGGAATTGGCGGGGAGACACTACAACGGGTGACGCGTGCGGTTAATATTAGCTGCACTAAAATCTGGCTATATGCGGGAAACTCCTGTTAAGTCATTGATACTCGCCGAAAGGCAGTAAAAATTCAATAAATAGGGACAATCCGCAGGAAAGACTAGAATTAGTTGTTAT
>JAHIEM010000070.1 GCA_018901625.1 Nanobdellota archaeon | reverse complement strand
TACTTCTGGCTTTTTTTCTTTCTTCCTTCTTCCTTTTTTTATAGGCGCAGGAACTTCTTCTATCTTCCCGGCACCTAACCTAACCCTCTGCCTTTTAGCTGGCCATGGTTTTTTCATGATCTACCACCCCCATTTTTAATTATTCAACATACTCTTCCTCAACTTTTACCTTTTTCTTTATACTGGCACCGGTTACTGTTGAGTGAGTAGGTGAATATTTTGTTGATGTAAAATTAACTTTTGGAACTGTGGATTTTTTGGGTGAATATGTTAAGCTTTCAGATAATTCCGAATTTGGCATTGTTCTATGTTTAGAAGAATATGTCATGCCATCACTAAACTTAGGTCCTGGAACAGAGGATTTTTTCGGCGAGTGCATTATAGCTTCCTTAAATCTTGGATCAGAAACAAAAGATTTTTTTGGTGAGTAAGTAATGCTGTTTCTAGCCCTTGGATCAGTCATTGTCGATTTTTTAGGTGAATAATTCATTCTTCTAGAAAAATTCTTGGAAGGCATTGTAGATTTAGAGAACAACATAAATCCTCCTTCTCTATCTTTTGACCGTTTTTCTTCTTTTCTGTCTTCCAGTTTTTTTTGCTGCGCATCTATTTTAGGAATATGCTCATATTTAACCTTTCTTTTTTGTTCTTCATGAGCTGCTTTTTGTTTTAGCTGGTTGAATCTAATTTGTTTTTTAAAGTCTTCTTTTATAACTTTCTTTCTGTCTTCTGCAACAGCTATCTGTTTTAGCTGATTTAATCTTTGATGCTTTTTTACTGTTATTACTTTAGATCTGAACTCTTCTTTTTTCTCGCTTAAGGTTGCTCTAGCTTGTTGTTTTGCATTTGTCCATTTTTTGTAGTTTTCTGCCCTTATTTCCCTTACTTTTTGGTCATGTTGCCTTTGTTTAGCCCTTAGTTCTGGCTTTATTTTTTCTCTTAGCCTTCCTTGGTATTCATCAATTATTTTAGCTTGTTTCTCCTTATTTTCCCTTTGCTTTCTCTTATTTCCCAAAATTTTTTGTTGATTCGACATTTTTATTGTTTCTCTTTTTTAATTTAAATTATCCATGTTTTTGTCTCCTTTGATTCCATTTTGCTTGCCTTGCAGCCCATTTTGCTGATAGGTCTTTATTAGTCAATCTTTTTTCACTATTTACTTCTTCTGTAATTGTTTCTTCATGCGGTTCTTCATCATAATCATGCAACAATTCTTCTGGTTCTCTTTTTATTCCCAAAATTCTTTCTCTTTGCTTTTGAAGCCTTTCTTGCTGCTTAAAAAGCCTATCCATATAATCAAATTCTCTCATTTTTCAAGCTCTTAATATTTAGGGGAGTATGTTGTTCCTGCTTTTTTTCTTGTGGTAGCGTATTTAGGAGAGTATGTACAGGAATATCTTGTGCCTCTTACCTCCTTTTTTGCTTCTTCTTTTTCTTCTTCTATCAAAACTTGATCTTCTTCAACTTCCATTTTAGCTTTTGCCATTTTTACCTCTTTTTCTTTAACTTAATTTCAAGGATATTATTCTTAAAAGACACATTTTCAATCTTTGCCATATCCTTTGGCACTTTAACATCTTTCTCAATTTTTCCCTCTGTTGTTTTTGCAGTAATTTTTAAAACATCATTTTTAATTTTGAAATTTATATCTTTTTCTTTTACATTTGGCAGTTCCATTACAACTTTGGTATGACCCTTTTCCTCAAAAACATCAACTAAATGCTCTTTTTCGGCTTCTTCTGGCGCTATTACTTCTTCACCTCTTACTTTTCTTGGATGTATTGGCACTCTGCCAGGCCTCATTCCTAAAGGTGGCCTTTCTCTAAGCCCTTCTCCAGCTCTAACCTTATACTCAAACATGCCTTTAGAGCCTGATGGTGTTGTAAATTCTTTGCGCGTTTCAACTTTACCTTCTTCTTGTAACTTCTCTATTGTTTTCAAAAAATCAAATAAGCCGCTAAGCAGTCCTTCCACAGGTTTTTCTTTTTTCATATTTACCCAGCATCCATAATATTTGTTCTTACCCCTAAATTCATTTCCTTAACTTTTTTAGCTATGCTTAATTTTTGATTTAATTCCTTGCTAGTTTTTTCATACTCTTCTTTGCTAATCTCCCCAAGCTCATATTCCATTCTATTTTCCTTTATTGCACTTTGAATTTTTTCCAAAGGATACATTTCTTCAAGTGCCTGCTTATGCAGCGCATTAAAGACTATTGTGAAATAATTTGGCAATAGCTCGATGCCTGCAAAAGCCAGCGGCAATGTTAATACGTCATCAACCACAAGTACCATTTTATCTACCCCTACTCATTATTTTTATATCTACAAAATTATAAGCTGGCCAGGGGCCCGTATATTGAATTTTTAATGGATTATATTTATTGCCTAATTTTTCAAGTTCGGCAGAGAAATTATCTATCTTATCTTTTTCAACTAAAAAAGATTTGTTAAATGCTAACCTTTCAGAGAATAATTTGCCATTTTTTGATTGCACTGCTATTTTGCCTAAATTATTAACAAATTCTTCTTCACATGTTTTTATATAATCCTCTTTGCTTTTTCCTGTTTTTGATTCAAAAACTTCTATGTCTTTAGGCAAAATAGTTTTAACTCCCAACTCAATCTTATTATCAATAAGTCTAAGATTTTTTTTCAGCAAAGGATAAACCTTTCTCATTGTATTGATTAAAATACCTCTACTTTTAAATACCATGCCAAAGGCGACAGGCAAAACAGTATAATTTTCTAACACATGCAAACTAACTTGCTTGTGCTTTTCCGTAGCGTCTTCAGTTGGCTCATATTCTTTCATAGGAGCTTTACTTGCAACTGCTGTAAGATCTTGATAATTAATTGTATAAACATCGCTATCTTCAATACCCTTAATGTTAAAATTCTTAGGAGCGTTTTTCCTTTCTATTATGCCATAAACATACTCTCCCATCTTATTCCTCTCTTATCATAGTAGTTTGTAAAAAATTATTAAGGAAGTTTTTAGCCTGTATGTGTTCATTAATCATTTTTCTTATTCTTCTTTCATCAGCTGGCATGTATGTTTTTGTTTTAATACCGGAATTACACTCCAATAATTTATTTTGTTCTAATTCATGAAGCAACGGGTATAAAGTACCCGAACTGAGCAAAATACCAAAATTTTTGTAGATTTCCATTTGTATTTCTCTGCCGCATTGTGGCTGTTTTGTTATTAATGCCAAAACAATTGTTTTTAATTCCCTTTTAACAAACTCATCAATTAGTTTGCTGTTCATCAGTTCTTTATTTGATAGCGTCTTTGAGGATAAAATTGTTGCAGTATCTGTGCTAAGAATTAGTTTATCATGCCCCTTAACTAAATCTTTGATTGTGTTTGGATTAAGCTTGCTTATATCATAAGTGCACAATATAGAATGATTTTTAAAATTTTCAGTTAAGTATTTTTCTTTACCTACTCTTA
>JAHIEM010000069.1 GCA_018901625.1 Nanobdellota archaeon | reverse complement strand
AATATGAAAAAGTCAAGGTGTCTTGTTGGAGGTTTAGCAGGATTGGTTTTAGCAGTGGCAGGGTGTTTATGCAATCCGGATATTCAGAGAATTGTTCTTAATGAAAAATCCGCATTAGTTGTGAATGTCCGGGAGAGAAATACAAAGAAGTTATATGATTCTGCTTTGGAAAATATTAATAAGTACTTTAGAGGGGATGGAAATCAAGGTTATGTTGATTTTATGACTCCATATTCTAGTGAGTTAAGAGATAATATAAAAGTGCAGGGAAAAGAAGAAGTTATTCAGAATTATGTTAAAGTTCATACAAAATGCCTAGATTTAGCTGTGTCAAGAATTGGTAAGAAAATAAGTAAAGAAGATATTTCTAATTTAGCTGAGATGCTTGTTATTCATATGAGAGATAATGCAAAAATTACTGAAGAAAAACAAGGAAAGAGTGTTCTTGACTATCAGCATCCTGATGTTAAGCAAGGTTATGAAGCTTTTGGAGGAAATAGAGCTGAATTTTTTCAGAGAGTTATTGAGAGAAATTTAAATAATCCTGTTTCTGATTTTAATGAAAATATAAAAAGAGCATATACAAAAGAAGAGTTTAAAAATGAATGCGGGGAGTATGCTGGAGCAAGAAAAAAAATGTATGGTGGATTTGCAAAATCTACTGAAAATTTCAGAAGCCCTATTCCTTTTTGGGCTGCAATAGTAAGAGCATTTGCCCCTATAAAAGCTGAACAAGTCAGGAAAGCAAGTGATGTTTTTAATAAAAGAATAGAAGAAGAAGTGTATAAATGATTAAGATATCAAAAAGAATAATAGAATGCGCAGGAAGAGACTATGGAGATTGTTTTTTTTGGCTTAGAGAAGCAAGTTTAGATTTGAGTGATAGAGAACATCCTTCTTGTCATGGAAGATTTGAAGTTCCCCCTATAACTTATACAAAAGAAGCGCAAGAATATTTGGGATGTCCTGAAGCAATAGGGTGCATAGAGCAATTAGGTTATTCTACATTAGCAGGATTAATTCAAGAGGGTGTTATTGGTTGCAGAATAAGTTTAGATGATTTTCTTAATTTGCCTCAGAAGAGCATGCTTTTAAGGAGGATAAAACAATTGTTATTTAAAAGAGCAATTAGAAAAGCAAATTTTAATGGGAAAATAACTCTGGATTCTTATAAGCTTGGAGAGCCGACAATTTTTGTTGCAAAATACGATTTTATGGATAAATCATTTTTTGGGGAGAGTGAATTTTTAGTTTATGGGTTAGAGGGCGGAGATAAATCACAACAATTATTAAATATAAACCAAGACTAAAACAGACATGTTGAGAAAATTGAGGATGGGTCTCGAGTTGGGTGGAAACCTTAGAACATTTGATCACTTTCAGACAGTTGCAACTAGGCATCTTAAGCCTAATGAAAAACATTTGAATATATGCAAAAAAGGAATAATGACTTTTGCACAGGCATTATCTATGCAGTTTGATAGGGCGCTTATTGACTACACTGAATTTGCAGGTGAGGGCTCTGGACTTTTTCTGCCTATTAGAAGAATTCAACCCAATATTCCTGAAGGTGAAACTCCTGAAAAAGTGGTTTATGATTCTGTTAGTTTGTTTCTGACACTGCATGATTATCCTGACTATGCTGAAAAGCTTAAGGGACTATATTACTTTCTCCCAAAGGGGGGAAGGGTTTTTGTTGTAGATTATAATTTTGAGCCGTGGATACACTCGCTTCCTAAGCCTAGAAAGGTTTTTGCGAGATGGTTTAGTGTTAGAAACGAGAAGATTGCATTAAGAGATGAACCTGATTGTTTTGAGAGGCATACTTCTCTGTCTCTTGATGATATTGCGCAAGAGGCAAGAGATGCAGGATTTGAGACATTACATGCTGAAGCATACGCTATTCAACACCCAAAGTTCTGCTTGTATATTGGGAGAAAGTGATTATATCTTCTTTAGAACTAGCGCAGAGTTATACCCTCCAAAACCCATTGAAGTTATAAGCGCTGCTGGGATTTTTCTGTCAACTGCGTGATTAGGGGTGTAGTTTAAGTCACAATCTGGAGAGGGGTTCTCAAGATTTAGAGTTGGCGGGACAATTGAAAATTGCATTGCTAAACAAGTGATTATAGTTTCTATGCCCCCTACTGCTCCAAATGAATGCCCAGTCATTGGTTTTGTTGAGCTAATATTTAGCCTGTATGCGTGATCTCCAAAAACTGATTTTACTACTTTTGTCTCAACTCTATCACATTCTTGAGTGGCTGTTCCGTGTGAGTTAATGTATGTAATGTGCTCTGTTGGAATCTGTGATTCAGAAAGAGCTGTCTCAACAGCTTTTCTTAAGTATCTTCCTTCTGGATGGAGAACAAGAATGTTTCTTCCTGCATCATTTGACTGAGCGTGTCCTGCAACTTCTGCATATATTCTTGCACTTCTTGCTTTTGCGTGTTCTAGTTCTTCTAAAACAACCATTCCTGCGCCCTCTCCTAGAGCAAATCCATCTCTATCTTCGTCATAAGGGCGAGGGCGAGTTTTTGATATTACTCCCAAGTTATCTAATGCTGCTAAGACTTCTAAGGAAACAGGAGCTTCACTTCCACCAGCAACAGCAATATCAACACCAGAATATCCTGATTTTATTAAATGAAATGCTTGTCCAATTGCATCTAAACCAGAGGCGCATGCAGAGTTTACTGCCATTGAAGGGCCGTGTAAATTAAATAAACTTGCAACTCTTGCAGGGATTGAATAGAGCTTGAAATCTATTGTTCGTGTTGGAGCTAATTGATGAATTGTGCCGAATTTTTCATGAAGATAAGCAACAAATTCTTCAAGATTTTCTTCTGCTAGCAATGGTTTGTACTGATTAAACTCTCGTCTTGCTCTGAAAAAACCAAAAGGCCTTAATAATCCTGTGAAAGAATTAAATATTTTTTTTGTTAGTCCCTGGAATGCTAATTCTATTTGTCTTTCATATAGCTGAACACAGCCATCTGCATTTCCCAAATAAACTGCAATAGAATTGTCTGAATTAGGAGATTCTAGAGCAGCGTCTTCTAGAGCGAGTTTTGCTGCTAGTGCTGCAAATTGAATTGCCTTGTCACATTCTTTGTGGATTCTGTTAAAAAGCTTCCTATCAACTTTTCCTGCTTGCAAGTCTCTTTGAAAAAATCTAGAAATATCAAAGTCTGTAATTTCTGCGCCTTGCAGATTTCCGTACTGGGGAAGATTAAAAGATTTTATTGGACCGCATGATGATACTTCATTTTTAACAGCACCCCATAAATCCTCTTTTCCAATCCCAATAGGAGTTACCGGGCCCAAACCAGTTATTACTACTCTCCTCATTTTGAAAACATTCCTCCTTTTTCAAAATCGTTAAGTGATTTTTCTGCTTTTTCTAGTGCTGAATTTCTTGCTTTATCTCCTTCTGGAAATTGAATTGCTTTTTTAGCCCATGTTCTGCAATAACTGCATTTTCCTGAACTTGCACTAGAATCTGGCCACCCCAAATCATCACAGACGCAAGAACTGCAGTCGTGAGTTCTAAAATGCTCGAGAAATCCGTCTAGAGCGCGATTATCAACACAAACAGGTGTTAGATAAACTGCTTCTTGAAATTCAAGCATTTTTCTCGCTCTTGCTTTTCCTCTCAGTGCTCCTAATACAAATGATTTTTTTCTGATTTGAGCATAGGCTCTGTTTCCTACAAAGTTGATTATATCAAACAAGTTTCCCTCTTTTCCTTTTTCAGCATATGACTTTACAACATTTACGAGCCAGTCAGTTGTTCTTGTTCTTTCTGTAAGCTTCAATAAGAGATTTGATTTTCCTAGTTTACCACATAATCCCTCATAGTAATGAACATCTTCTGGGCGAATCCAATCTGCTGTAATTAATTTAACAGGATTGGCAAGTTTATCTCTTCCGCATCTTAGTGAATAATAATCTAAGAAAAATCCTCCTGATTCGTGTTTTGATTGAGATGCGTGAGCTAGCGCTGTTGCGTGATTTGTTCTGAAAACACACTCGTGAAGACAGACATTATTTGCAATTAACCTAAAATCCATATCAAATGTTCTTAAAACTTTTTCAAGAGCTCTAAAATCTCTGTTATAAGAGTAGTGGAGTGTTAATTCATCTGCTCCTAAATCCTGCCACTGCTGAATTCTTTGCAGGCTATCTGCATCATTGTAGACTGATGCTGAGACTTTTATTCTCGGCGCTCTTTCTTTAATTAGTCTTAACATGAATGGAGAGCCCACAGTAACTGAGTCTACACCAACTGAACTAAGATATGCAACAAAATCTCTGATTTGCCTGTTTGTAGATGCAATAAACTCGCGGTTGTCAGTGCAGATTGCGTTTAATAAATAATTAAATGAGATTCCATGCTCGTGAGCTAGTTGAATATGTCTCTCTAAATCTCTTTTTGAGACATCTGGAAGAGCGAAATTTGGCCTGCCTCCCCCAACTACATCTTCTCTTAATTTTCCGTATATGCTTCTGACTATTCCAAATTCTGAAACTCTTTTTATTAGCGCGGGGTCAAAGTTTGTAGCTAAATCATACCTCATTTCCATAATAATTCGCTCTAAACTTTATTAATAAAGATTTTGGTGAAAAATCGCCCTTAGTTGGTAGTACTATCATCAAAAAAACAATGCGCCACCACATGTCAGAATTCACTGAATTCTGAGCACTGTCAGAACCTCAAAGTTGTAAGACTTTGAAGGCAGTCAGAAATTCAAGAAAACACAGAGAATTTCTGATGACAAGAAGTGTTTCTGAAGCCCTAAAGGTTTTTGCCACGGCAAAAAATCGCCTGCTGGCGAGTGTGGTTTGATTGGCGCTTGTTTTTAGGATGCTCAGAAAAATCTGAAGTTGCAAAGCAACTTCTACAACCCCAAAAAATTTCTATCTGAAATTTTAGGGTGTTCAGAAATTCGAATACTTCAAAATCGAAAGATTTTGACAGTCATCAAAATTCAGAGAATTTTGAGGTCAATGAGAATTACTGACATAAAGGTTGTAGTTTATTTTTCTGACATTACGATTGTAAAATGAAAGTTGAAGAGCATGAAAAAGCTTATTATGAGCATCTGAGAAATTTAAAAAAGCTTATAGAAGAGGGTGTGGAAGAAAACCAGAGAAATATCGGGTATAATGTTTCTCAGGGAAGCATTGAGTTATTTGCAGTATTTCTCCACAAGAATAATTT
>JAHIEM010000068.1 GCA_018901625.1 Nanobdellota archaeon | reverse complement strand
TTAATGTCAGGTCAGGGGAGCACTTAACTGCTCATTTTTGCAGAATTTAACTTAAACCTTTTTATCTCCCAAATCTCCTTTCCCTTTTCTTAAACTCATCAACACATTCAATCAAATCTTCCCTCTCAAACTCGGGCCACGTCTTATCCAAAAACACCCACTCAGAATAAGCAGACTGCCACATTAAAAAATTGCTGGTTCTTTTTTCTCCCCCAGTCCTGATAATCAGCTCAGGCTCGCCAGAAATCCACAAATTCTTCTTCAAATTTTCTTCGCTTATCGGCAAGTTGCTTTCAACCATCTTTTTCACAGCATCAATTATTTCTTGCCTCCCGCCATAAGCCATGCAGAAATTAAATATAAATTCTGAGTTGCCCGCAGTTTTCTTCTCAACCTTTTTCATTAACTCCTGCAACTCACTGTCAAACCGACCCATCTCGCCTATAACCCTAACTTTTATTCCCCGATCCATAATCTTTTCCTCGTTCAGATACTTTTTAAACTCCCTCTTAAACAAGTTCATCAAAAAATTCTTCTCTTTTTCAGGCCTATCAAAATTCTCTAATGAAAAACAATACAGAGTTATCTCCATAATTCCCAGTTCAGAACACCAGCTGAATAGCTTTTCAATCTTTCCCGCGCCCAATTCATGCCCCCTCCAAGGTTCTAGCAAAAGTTTCTTTGCAAAACGACGATTGCCGTCTAAAATTATTCCTATATGTCCGGGCTGGTTCTCAGTCATATCCCTTATCTTTATTTTACATTTATAAGTCTTATGAAATGCCGATATCTCCCTTCACTGGCAATCTCAAAATCAATCTCAATCCTCTCCCTAAATTCAGGCATATAAAGAACCGCGCTCTCTGCCTCCCCTCCCTCAAAATCAAGCCTAAATTTATACCTCTCGCTAAGTTTTTTCAGCTTCAAAAACTCTTTTTCATCAATAATCTTCCCAATCCACTCCCTTCCAAACCCGTCGCAAGCTGTTTTTGTTAAAATAACCTCAAACCCTTCCTCAAAAAGCTCTTTCCAAACATCTTCTGGCTTATATCCAAGCAACGGAGCAATAAATTTTAATCCAAGATCATCACAGATTTTTTTAACTCTCTCTCCCTGATAATTTGAAGCAATCCCCCCCACAGCAATACCCTCAATTTCATCTGATTTTTTTAATAACTCTTTCAAATCATCAAGTTCCTCTTCCTTAACTCCCCGAGATTTCACTGTAATTAATTTAATCCCTAGTTCTTCAGCTTGTTTTTTAAGCAGATTCAAATACGGCTTATGAAACATGTAACTGTCAAAATTCTCAGGTAAAATGCTTAATAAAACACAAATCTCATGTCCTTGTTTAATTGTTTTATGCAAAGCTAAACACGAGTCTTTCCCCCCACTGAATAATACTCCTAACCGCAAAAACTTATTGTTTTTGGGACCCAGAAAATCTGGGCTTTGTGAAGATTTTCTTGGTTTCATTAATAAACCAGAGAAAAAACCTGCTAATAAATCTATTTATCCCTTATCACTTCCTCTTCTTTTATCCCTCTTAAACATCTCTTCTTTCAGAACCATAACCTGCCTATCAATATCCCGGATAAACTCTTCATAATTTTTTAATTTTATTCTATATTCTGTTTCAGATATTTTCTTAGCTTTAAAATAACTCCCCTGCATTTCCTTAATTAATCCATTTATTGCCTTTTTCTGCATAATCAGATTATTCAGCTTTATTCTCATTCTTAATTTTATCAATGTACTCCGGAAAACCAGCAATAAAACAAAAACAACCAAAATTATAATTGCAATTTTTAATCCATTTTCTATAAAAAAATTCTTAATTGTTTTTGAAGTTGCTGAATAAACAGCATTAACAGCTGTCTGGCTTGATTGTATTTCAGAAATTCTGTCATATCCTTTTTTTATCAATGTCAGCGTATCTTCAAATCTCTCCTCGCTAAAAGAAAGAATAATCTGATTGTAATCCTCATTCATTGCAGAGAGATTAGCCTGCTTTTCTGCATTTGCATAATTTTTCATAAAAATTCTTAATTCATCATCAGCTTCAAGAGCTGTTTTTTCAACCAAGCTTATTTTCGAAGCATATTCAATTACCAGTCTGTAATCTGCTCTGCCCCCTTTTTCTTCCAAAGCCATCTGTGCTGAATAAAGCTGAATAGCTTCCTGATAAGTTTCATTTACTCTTAAAATGCTTATGTTTTTAGAAATCATTTCAGAAATATCTTTTTGCACTTGATTTAATAATTCTTTTGCCTGAACTGATTCATTGCTAGGCACATTTAGAGCCAAAGAACCTGGAATTAAAAATAAAAAGAAAAATACAATCATGGATAACATTACTAGTTTATTTTTCATTTTCCACCTCTGAATATATTAATTTTCTTTTCTTCTTCTTAAATTTTTCAGGAACATCTAAAAAATTATCATCACTAACAACACTCTCTCCTGTTTCTTGCTCTAATTCAATCCTTGCATTTTTGGCAATATTTCCTCCTTTATTAGAAACCTCTAAATGTTCATCAAAAGTATTTGGATTTTGGACTCTTTCAATTTCTGTTGTTGATGCTTCTCCTAACATTGAGAATATCAATTCTAAATCAGTCATATGGTCTCTTAAATTTTCATTTTTCAGCCCTTTAAACTTTTTATATTCAGTAGGAGACATTCCAAAAGTAGCTTTAGATATTTCTGCTGTTAAAATTGCAAAATCTTTCTCCTCTTCAATGCCTCTATTTTTCCATTCATCAGTTAAATCCTGCCTTACTGAAATACCCCTAAGTCTCTTATCTATCCAATCTTTAGAATAACCTTTTAATTCATAAAGTTTTTTCATCCTCTCTTGAGCAAGCTCAGGATTTTCTATCTCTTGTATTCTTTCATAGCCAACTCTAGCCAGCCATCTCTTGAATGGCTCTGCTTTTTTAGAAGGAATTGATTGAATTATCCTAAAAATGCCTTCTGTATCAGCACAGTTCATTAATTGCTTTCCTCCCCCTGTCTGAATTGGAAGGGTACGGACAATTTGTCCCCATCCTTCTTCTAAAGGTTTGTCCCTCTGTTTCATTTTTGAGATGTAGTCTTTAGGATTAACAGAGTCTGTTAAAGTGACTATAATATCTTCTATAACAAACCACCATCTTTCAGCATACCAAATTCTTCTTATTGCCTTTCCATTGAATATTGCAATATGTGTCTCACTTTCTTTCTTCATCTTCACTCCCCCTTAGGAATTCTTAAGGACATTCCAAATCCTTTCACAGCTTTTCTTGCTTCAAGAGTTGCAAGTTTCTCCTCAATCTCAGATAATCTCTTGTTAAAGCTATCCATCTTAAACTCATAAGTTCTTGTTTCAAGTTTCTTCTTTTTCATATAATCTTCCTGCAGCTCTTTTATCAGCTCTATGATTTTTTCTTTCTCAATCCTGAGCTTTTTTGTTTTTGATGTAAATCTTAACATTTGCGCTCTTTTAGTTTCAAGTTCAATCAGCTCTGCTATAACACCTGAAAGCCTCAAATTATACTCTTTCATAGCAGTTTCATACTCATTCATGCTCATCTTTTTTTCTTTAAAGCACTCATTCTGCACAACTCTTACTAATTCATTAAGTATTTTCTCCTCTTCTTTTAATTCTCTTATTCTCTTTTTTATTATTCTTAATTTATTTAAATTATAAGTTCCAAATGAAAAAACAACTAAGAAAAACGCTCCTAAAGATATTTCTTTAGGATACTCTTTAAGATAGTAGCTTAATTTTCCATATTCCCCTTTAACTTCAAG
>JAHIEM010000067.1 GCA_018901625.1 Nanobdellota archaeon | reverse complement strand
ATTCTCTCATGAATTTTAGCAGCTTCAAATCTTGCTTTTCTTCGTGAATTTGAACCTTTTATTTTTCTTGAAAAATTTTGCTGAGCCACCTTTAGTTCGTGATGATAATTATCAAAATGTTTCGGATTTTCATAAACATTCCCATTTGAATCACAAATATAATTCTCAATTCCTAAATCTATTCCAATTTCTCCAATTCCACATTGCCTTTTGATAATTGCATCAGTTGTAATCGAAGCATGCCATTTTCCAATAGATTTTTTTATTGTAATGCTTTTGATTTTTCCTTCAACCTGCCTATGAAGTTTAATTGGAATATCTCCAATTTTTGAAAGCCATAATATCCCTTTCTTTGCTTTCAAATGAGTAAGTTCGAATCCTGATTGATTATAAGTGAAAGTTTTGAACCAATTTTTTCCTTTGAATCTTAATCTTCCAACTTTATTTCCTTGTTTTTTTCTTTGTGAAAGTGATGATAGGTTTGAGAATAGTCTTTGATTTTCCATCTGCAAGACTTTAGAATGAACATTATTCATTTCAGGATTTACAACTTTCAAATCTAATAGATAGTTTTGTAATTCAATCTTTGTAAACATTTCATCAAGTCCTGCAAGTAAATTGTTATAAGTTTGTCTGCAAACTTCTAAAGATAAATCTAACTTTTCTCTTGCTTCTTTATTCGGATACATTCTGAATTTATAAGTTGTTATCATTGTAACTTTTTTATGTCTACTTCAACATAATCTCCTTTTTTTATTTTCATTTTTTCCGAGATTGGTTTGTCAATTATAATTCCTAAACTCTGTGCAATTCTTACTACCTTCTTTGTTATCTTCATACTATAACTATAATACCTACATTTATATACTTTTCTATTCCCTTTTCTCTCCAATTCATCCATAACCTAATTGCGATTCAGGATATGGACTTCTTGGAAACGAGGTTAAATTACTATCTGATGATTTTATTTCTTCTTAACTTTTTTTTCTTCTGCTTCTTTAATCTTTAACTTATCTTCTAGCCCTAATCTTTCTATCAGCTCTTTATACCTGTTTCTTATTGTGACTTCTGTGATTCCTGCAACATCTGCGACTTCTCTCTGGGTTTTCTTTTCATCGTTAATTAGCGCTGCTACGTATAGTGCGGCTGCTGCAATTCCTGCCGGACCTCTTCCGCTTGTTAGTTCTGAGATGTCTGCTTTTTTTAGTATTCTTAGAGAATCATTCTGTGTTTTTGGGCTAAGATGGAGAATTGATGCAAACCTTGATATATAATCTTGGGGGGAACTTGGAGTTATTTTTATTGCCAGCTTTCTTGTTATGAATCTATATGTTCTCCCAATTTCCTTTCTTTCTACATCACTTGCATTTGCTATTTCATCCAGTGTTCTTGGGATATTGTATGAGCGGCAGGCTGCATAGATGCAGGCTGCAATAACTGATTCCATGCTTCTCCCCCTTACTAGTCCTCTTTGAAGAACAAAATTATAAATTCTCGAGGATTCATCTCTAACTACTGATGGGAGGTTTAGGAATGAGGCAACTCTTCTTAGTTCTGACATTGCCAGTCTTAGATTTCTCTCAATTGATGTAGAAACTCTCTCCTGCCATTTTTTTAATCTTAAGAATTTTCTGGTTTGCCCTGTTTCCAGCCTGTATATATCTGAGATTTCTCCGACATTAGTTGTCAGCCCCTTATCGAACTTTTGCATGCTTATTGGAGCTCCGCCTCTTCCTTTTTTCTCTCCCTTGTCAAATTGCCCGTGGCCTTCCTGGCCTGTGTCTACCATTTTTTCTTCTATGACTAAGCCACAGTCTGAACATATTAACTCGCCCCGCTGGGCATCATAGGTTAGTCTTGCAGAATTACACTCTGGACATCGTTTGGCGTGAGACATTTTAGAATATTTTAGTTAAATTTATAAAGTTATTGCAGGAAGGTTTTTAAATCTTTCTGTTATAATCGAGGATAAGAATTATTCTATCAAACTTACTCGCTTCTTGATTTATCGTTATACCCCACAGCTTGCTGTGGGGACAAGCTAAAGAAAACCGATTAATCATATAAGTAACCTGAAATAAAAATTATCTGTTCGAGGAGATGATTATTAGATATATTCAACAAGAAGTTTATAGAAGGGTTAGATAAATGTGTCTGATGCCATACAGCTTGCTGAAAACTTTCAGTCTTGCTATCTTTTGTTTACTCTTCTCAAGACTAAAAGTTTTGTGTGGAGGTTCACTCTGATTATTGCGGGAATTATGCTAATCCAGAAGCTCGGCATTAATGCTTCCTTCTTGAGACGGGCGGTTAGAAACTCTTGCTCTTCCTAGTTCTGTCTCAATTATGGATCCTTTTGTGATTATGTTCTGTCTAGCTAGGAATTTGTTGCTAGGAGTTTCTAGTACGTTTTTTATCTTTACTTTCTTTGTTTTTCCTGATTTTTTGTCTAGAACATTTGCTATTTCGTTAAATAAAAGAACTGATTTCTTATATCCTCCTTTAACTTTGAGAGTTTTTCGCTTTTCTTTTCCTAGCTTTACTTTTCTCTCTTGTCCATTTAGTTCGCAGAGTTTCTTTTTTCTTAGTTTGTGGTATCTTCCACCGCTAATCTTTCTTCCCTTATTCATAAAAAGTAGAGAAAAAGTTGATTTAAATAGCTTTCGCAACTCAATTTTTTGAGTAATTCATCTGAATTATCTTAAGTTAGACGGGTTATTAGTTATTTTTGAAGGGTTAGGGATTAATTGTAAAAGGTTTGCTAGAGTATAGCAGCTATTTTTTTGCTTGGAAAAGCTATTTAAACTAGTTGTTCTACATATTTTTGAAGAGAAAAGAGGAAATTATGACTTACAAAAGAGTTGTTAAGAAAGGGGGGAAGAAGTATACTTATTATTATCATTCTTATAGAGTGGGAGATAAGGTAAAAAAGATTTATATTGGGGGAGAGGATGAATATCAGAAGTGGCTGGCAAAGAAAGAGAGACAAACTAATATCAGAAACCTGCCTGAGAAGTGTAGAACAACTGGGAGCAACTTGAAATATATTCCTTTAATAGTTCTGATTATTTTGGGGTTTTTTTCCCTTCTTTATTTTTCAAATTATCCTTCTCTTTCTGGGAAAGTTGTTTTAGATATCCGAGATTCTTATAATTCTGGAGAGTTTGTTAGCGGGAATTTGATGATGAATCTCAGGTTAGGCGAGCTGATTCCTTTAGATTCTATAATTGTTGTTGAGCAAGAGGGGGCTAGGAATGAGTTTCTTCTTTCTGATTTAGTTTCTAGCAATGCTAATGGGGATTTTTATGTTGAGAATGCCAATATCTCTGGTTCTGGTTTAGGTTATGGTTTTTCTGGCAGTAGAATTATTTATCCTGAGATTAATTTTGTTTTTGAGATAATTGACAGTGAGACTAGTGGGGGTGGCGGGGGAGTTGCTGAGACTATTGATGAGGTGAATGAAACTTCTTCTGATGTGAGTGAAGTGCCTGTACAGGAATCTAACCCGGAAGTTGAGCAGGAGAGCAAGATTGTTCAGGAAGAGAGCAGGGGTGTTGAACAAGAGTCTGAACAGCCTGCACAGGAAACAGCGCAGGAACAAACTAAACAAGAAGAGAAAGCAGATAAGAAAGAAGCTAAACAAGAAGAGAAAGCAGATAAGAAAGAAGCTAAACAAGAAGAGAAAGTTGAAGCAAAAGAGAAAGTTAAGGAGCAAGTACAAGAACAACCTGTGCAGGAACAATCATCTTCGCAGGAATATTCTTCACCTTTAACTGGAGGGGTTATCTTAGATAATCAATTAGAGGGTGTTGTAAGCAAGAATAAGAGTTTTGACTACAGTGTTGGAAGTTATGAAGATATGGAGATTATTTCTGTTGATAGGGGAAGTTTAAGTGATTTGATAAAGAATAGAGAAGAAGGAAATATGATTATAAGCACTGATTATTCTGAAACTGAGGAAGGGTTTGGGGTTGATTACCTGGGAGATGAAACCCGAGAAGTTGAAATAGCTCTCGATAATTTGAATATTTCTGCTATCCATGGGAAATTAATAATATCTCTGGTTTATGGAGATGCTGTTATTGCTAGTGCTAGCAAGGATTTGAGTGTTGCTGAAGAAGAAAATGAAACACTATCAGATGAAACTATAGTTAATCAAACCTTAATTAATGAGGGGGGACTATATCAAATTAAGGAAATTGGAAATTTAATTATTCAAGAAAATTCTAATTTGAGCTTGGATTTAAATAATTATTTTGTTAATGCTATTAGTTATTTTGTTAATAATATTGAGAATATTAGTTTGGAAATTAGCAATAATAATTTAATTATTATTCCTGAAAATAATTTTACTGGAAAAAGAGAAGTAGATTTAATTGCTTATGGGGAGAATAGCAGTTTAATTGAAGAATTTAATATTTCTGTTGTTGAAATATTAAGCTCAAGCATAAGCAAGAAGCAGTATAAAGCAATTATTAATCGTCCTGTTAAATGGCTGTTAAAAGTAAATAATACTGGGGGAGAAATTGAATTGCCAAAAGAAGCAAGGAATATTACTATAAAGACAGGAGAGGAAATTAGTCAGGCTGAACAAGAGATTGGTGATTATAGTGAGGCAGTTGATAGTAGTGATAGAAATAATTTACTGACTGGGAATGTTATTGAGGATTTTGAGGATGAGGGGATTTACTTTTAACAGCCATTTAACAGGACGATTAAT
>JAHIEM010000155.1 GCA_018901625.1 Nanobdellota archaeon | reverse complement strand
CCTGCACCATCTGGTCCACCGTGCGCGATCGCGCGTCCAGAAACTTCTCGCAGAACCAGACCGTCGCATCGTAGATGATCGTTGCGGTCTGAAAACTCGCAGTCTTGCGATAGCCGCCGCTGGGACGCAGTTTTTTAGCCACGGATTACTCCTTTCCGGTCAGGACGATTTGACCGATCAGACTGATCCGTCAGATTTTTCAATGTTTGCACACCGATCATCCCGCCTCCAGCGCGCCGCCTATCACGACAGCAATTCCTTGTGCAAAGGACAGTTCCTGCACTGTCGTTTCCGTTCAGCACTCGCATCCTGCTCCATGCGCTCCCATGTGTCGTAGTACTGGTGCGCCACCATGTCGCTCAAGGCATCGAGGTGTGCCGGATGTTCACTGTATACATCGCAAATCGTCGCCGCAAGCGCAGCCCATGACGCCTTAATGACCAACGTATCCCCGCATTTCGCGGCTTGCGAGACAAGTGAAGCGTACTCAGCGCATGTGTCGTCAGGAGTCGGATACGACACGAACAACAGCGACGGATTCCTGCCCTTCAGCATCTCCGTCACTATCTCGAACGTGTGCAAGTCTTCCATTCCGCTGAAGCTATACCCAACCACTACCAAGGCGCGGCAGCGTTGTAGAGCGTGCTGCAATGATACGTATGGCGATGTTTGGAGTATCCCTGGCTGTTCACGCTTCGGAAGCCATAATCCGCGGTAGCGCATAACTTCATCCCACGAAGATTTCATCCCATCTCCGTAGATGAAGCAATCTTCGGTGAACGGCGCATACCAGGTGTCTCTCACGAGACGGAAGGGAACGAGACCATGAAGATGAATGACCTGATGAGTCAATCCTCGACAGCAATACGCCGCCAACCCATCGTAGTTCGTCGTCGCGATGGTGGTGGGGGGACAAAGGCGAAAGACCGAGTACTCCGGGATGTCCTGACGATGGTATGACAATGTCGCACACGCAATGTGAATGGCCTTTGCAGCACTCGCGGTGACACGGTTGGCAGCTTCGCGAGCCGCGAGTTCGCCCGTCACGTTGAGTGCGTTTTCAGGAATCCCTGCCACCTCCCATACGAGTGAATCGGCTTTCTTTGCCGGCCTCACCACGAGATTGTCTTTCACAGCGTCTTCTCCGTCGTCAACTGTGAAGCCACATTTCCTGCTGAGCCGCAGCATACACTGCAACGACTGGCCTATGTTCGGAAACAAGCGCGATGAGGCACCTGCGCCTACAAGAAAGACAGTTCCAGGCGCACCAAAGCGCCGCAACAGGGCGTCCATGCTATTCTCGTTGACATCTTGGCAGATCATTCGTGCGTACCGGCTCCGTCCTCGCCGCCATCCGCCCCGCCCATGCGGTACTTGATGTCGTAGTTGATAATGAAATCCAGTTCCTCGTCCGTGAAGCCGTAGTGTTTCGCAAGCGCGCGGTCGATTTCGTCAATGATGTGTTTGGATTGTTGAACCTTGAAGGACTGGGTTTCTATCTTCCCGGTTTGCTTCTGCTGGCGGACCAGCATGGTGCTGTTCTGCTTCAGGTCGCGGACGTACTTCTGCGCGAGTGCAGTGATAATTGAGTCCTCAAATACACTCGCCGGGACGGGGAATCCTTGTATGTCAGACGGGTTCAGGTCGCGGAGATTCGAGGTGATCGTGTACCACCACCAGAAGACATCGCTGCTCAAGACTGCAATGGCTGGTTTGATACTGGCTGCCTTGGCTAATGCGAACGACGTCTCCCGTGATGAGTGTCCCGGTTTGCCGTTGCACATGAACGCGGGAGCGAAGTCAGTAAAAACCTTCCAGTAGAGCCCGCCAGTTGTTCGGTAGTAGACGAGGCTGGACGACCTGCTCACAAATGCCGACATGGTGGACCGCGAAGCAAGTACTTTGGAGAGGATGGATTGCTCTAATGGGCTGCCAAGCTTCGGAGCCCAAAAAGCTGGGCGTGTCCGTTCTACTTCACAGTACGCCATCGTAGGGATGAGGTCACCGCGAGTGTCGCTGTTCCATTTCTGGTAGTTTGTCGAATACGTTTGACGGTCCTCGTCGCCGGTTCTACACGCTACGAAGATTGTCAGGGCACGGTTCACAGTGTCGAAGAGTTTCCCCGGTCGCCACGCGAAATTCGCGTACCAGGCTGAAGCAGTCGTTTCAATGAGTTTCTGAACAAGTGTCATGCGCTGGGTCGAGACGAGCGCGAGAGGTACAATCATACTGATTGCACCGGGAGCATGCAGGAGCGATAGGCTACGTTCCATGCACATG
>JAHIEM010000066.1 GCA_018901625.1 Nanobdellota archaeon | reverse complement strand
TCGGCAAGGAAGAGTATGAAGAACTGAGAATGAAGATGTAACTCCGGAACTGGGCAACACTCGGTTTACTCGCTCTTGGGGGAATCGGATTGGCTGTTGCTGGGAAGAGAAGAAGGAAATAAGAAAAGAAGAAAGAGAGAGTGAGAGGGGGATTGGGATGGGAGGAAGATAGAAACTTATTCTGACAAAATATCTTTGGGAATGTCAAAATTCTTATTTGAAAATACTATCTCCTCTGCTTGAGATAGGGCATCGTTGCATAATTTCATCATTTTGTCATACTCTTTTAAGACTTCTGCCATTTTTATTTTTGGGCCATATCTCGCTTCTTCTCTCTGGTCCACATCGGTATTTTTATCTTTTTCTTTGTAAACCATTATTCTATTGATAAAATTCTCATCATAGTTTATCAGGTTATTTTCTTTTGCATATTTCAGAAATAAAGCAGTGCATCTTTGGCTTCTGCTTTCTATTCCAAATCTAGATAGAATAGCCAAACCGCAGTAATAAAGCGCATAATACCACTCTTCAGGAATTTTGTAATCTGCGCCCATTTGTTTGTATACCTCGCATAATTTTAGCCCTTCTTTGGCTTTTCTAAGATAAATTTCTGCCTTTTCAACTGAGGGTTCTGTAACGAGGAGCCCCTTGTGCTTCTTGCCTCTGCTCTCCTCTTTTTTGGCAGCGCTAAAGCAGTTCTTTAAACTGTCGTCCATTGTAAACCCCCAATAAATCTAACAAAATTATGCTGCCCGAATAGAATAATCCCCTTTTTTAGCGCTTCTATGTATGCTTTATTTTTATTCTTTATTTCTTGCTTTAATTCTTTATACAGAAGGTTTATGGCATGAATTTTTTTGCTTTGTGTTTGCTGAATATCTAGGACAATATCTCCGATTTTGCCAAGCTTGCCCTCTCTAGCAACGCACATAATGTCAATATCATTGGCTTCTTTTGGGAAGTTAACTATGCTTCCAAACAATACTAAAATTTCCAGTTTTTGCTCTAATTTCTCAAAATTAAATTTCCACCTTTTGTGTCTTAGAGATTCTTTTATAAGACAGGAAGTGAGAGTAGGTTCGGTTAGGGGGTTATTCCAATTCAAGGTTATTTTATATGCGCTCGTTTTTCCTTCACCTATAGCAGATAGAATAATCAATTCCTCACTTTTTAATTTCTTTAAAACTTTCCATGTTCCTGACCTAGTCATGCCTATATCTTTAGCAATGGTGGTGAGGGTATACTGCTTCGTGAAGTTTTTTAACAGATTCTTCAATATTTTTTCTTTCGGTTTTTCCTGTTCCATCTTGCCTATTTCCATTAAGTTGATAACTATTTCCATTAAGGAAATAGTATTCTTAAACCTTTCTATTAGTTTCGGTAGATGAGATTTCTCTTGCAACACTCGGATTACTCGCTCTCGGGGGAATCGGACTGGCTGTTTCTGGGAAGAGAAGAAGGAAATAAGAAAAGAAGAAAGAGAGAGTGAGATGGGGATGAGTGACTGAGAAATATGCTAATAGAGTCTGATTCTAACAAAAACTGCTTTTTCCGGGTAGAAATCGAAAGATTTAAATAGTATAATTGTAATTATACTAATATAAATTATACTAAAACCTGCAAGATGACAGATTTTAAAGACAGAAAAAGGGAAATGAAAGAGCTAGATGAAACTCTCAGCAGGAAAGGATTTGCATTTGAAATAATCTACGGGAGAAGAAGAATAGGAAAAACCGAGCTGATTTTACAGGCAACTAAACATAAGAAAAGAATTTATTATCTTGCTACTGGAGAGAATAATCTTGAAAGGTTTTATAACACCTGCGCAGAGCAAGATAAAGGGATACTAAATCTAAAAAAAGATTATGAAGTTATTTTTGATTACTTGAAAGACAAGTTTGATGTATTAATAATAGATGAATTTCAAAATCTCATTAAAGAGAATTCTAATTTTCTTAATATTCTTCAGGCAATTGTTGACTTGAAGCTTAAAAATTCTAACTTGAAGTTGTTTATTCTTGGCTCATCTGTCTCAATTATTACCTCTAAGGTTTTAAGCTATAAGAGCCCAGTTTATGGAAGAAAAACCGCCTCATTAAAGCTTAAGCCAGTTTCTTTTTTTGACTTAAAAGAATTTTTCCCAGGCAGGAGCGCAGAAGAGCTTGTTAATATTTATGGATTTGCTGACGGAATCCCTTTTTATCTAATAAAGATAGACCGAGAGTTTTGGGGGTGGCTTAAAGAAGAACTTTTAAGAGAAAAAGGTTTCTTGAGGGATGAGGTTGATTTTTTGATGAAGCTTGAATTTGAAGATGCTGGAACATATAAACTTATTCTTCAGGCAGTTGCAAATGGAAAAACTACAATAAATGAGATAAAAGATTTCATAAAAGTCCAGAGAACTGATCTTTCTCCGTATATTAAAAATTTAATTGAAATAGGATTTATAAAGAGAGAGGTTTCAATAACAGAAAACCAGAAATCAAGAAAGGGAAGGTATTATCTAAATGATAACTTCCTTAAATTTTGGTTTAGGTATATTTATTCTAATTTAAGCAGCATAGAACAGGGAATATTCAAGCTTGAAAATATAAAAAAAGACTATCCCTCTTATTTAGGATATATTTTTGAGGATATATGCAAGCAGCGCTTAATTGAATCAAAAATTTTTAATTTCTCAAAAATTGGGAGATGGTGGCATAAAGACAAGGAAATAGATCTTGTTGCTTTGGATGGAGAAAAAGAGGAGATATTACTAGGAGAGTGCAAGTGGCAGGATAATGTGTCTGCTGAAAAAATTGTTAAAGAGCTTGAAGAAAAGTCCAAATTTGTTGAGTGGAGAAATGATAAAAGAAAGGAAACTTTTGTAATTTTTGCGAAATCATTTAAGAAAAAAATAAAGGAGATTGATGGCAGGAAGGTTTATTGTTTTGATTTGGAGAGCATTGAGAAATGAGAGGCTATTCCAGAACCAACTAATCTTGGATTACTCGCTCTGGGTGGAATCGGGCTTGCTGTTGCTGGGAAGAGAAGAAGGAAATAAGAAAAGAAGAGAGAGTGAGAGATGGGCTGGGATGGGGGGAAGATAAGCTGATTGAGTGAGGTGGCTGGGAAATAGATAAAAACAAAGGATTTTCTTACGAAAGTTTTAAATAGAATAACGGGCTGAGAGAACTATGGAAAACAAGAAAAAAGATTTTGTGTTAATTGAGGCTGGAAAATGGCTCAACAAAGCTGAAGGTGACTTGAAACACGCTTTTTCTTCAGTTGAATTAAAAGATTATGACTGGGCGCAAAATGCCGCTCAACAATCAGCAGAAAAGGCGCTGAAAGCGGTTTGTATCTTTTGTGGAATGGGGCTTATAAAGACTCACGAGTTATCTGTTCTTGCTAAACGGCTTAAAGCTCCAAATAAAATACTTGAAAAAACTGGATTACTTAGTTCATTTTATAGTGCTTCCAGATATCCTGATGCCCAGGAGCTTTTTGATGCTCAATTAAATGAGGATGCTGCAACTGATGCAGTTAATTCTGCTGAGGAGATTTTAAGATGGTGCAAAGACCAAATAAAAATATAAAGATTATTGGTGAATTTAAGAAGAAAATTGGCTTGAAAAATGCCAAGTTCATACTCTTTGGCAGCAGAGCAAGAGGTAGCTTTCATGAAAACAGCGATTTTGATATTATTGTTATTTCCGAGGATTTTGAGGGAATTCCGTGGTATAAACGGCAAATTAATTTTCAAATGAACTGGGGTTATGATTTACCTTTAGAAGTTTTGTGTTTTACTCCAGCTGAGATTAAGAAGCTTATGCATAATCGGTGGGGGATAGTTAGAGAGGCCTTACAGACTGGTATTGAAGTTTAAAACTCCAGAACCGACTACTCTCGGATTACTCGCTCTGGGTGGAATCGGGCTTGCTGTTGCTGGGAAGAGAAGAAGGAAATAAGAAAAGAAGAAAGAGAGAGTGAGATGGGGATTGGGATGGGAGGAAGATAGTTAATTCTCGACGAGAAACAATATAATAAGGTTTAAATAAGTGTTTTGTCTTATATTGGCATGAACAAAAGAGGAATATTAGTGATGTTTGGGATTGCCTGTTTATTGTCAATTTACGGGGTTTATGCTGAAGATTTAAATTTAAAGATTACTGGAAC
>JAHIEM010000065.1 GCA_018901625.1 Nanobdellota archaeon | reverse complement strand
TTTCTTGGATGCGCATCTTTGCTAAAGACCAGAATTCCTTTATTTTGGTTCATAAGATTTTGCATAAATTCAAGGTAGTTTTTAGTAATACTATCAACATCCAGACTTGTATTTCCTGCAGTTTTTTTTAAAGATTCTATGCCATTGCTTACTTTAATTTTATCATAATCAAATTTATACTCAAACTTAGCATTTCTATCGGTAATTTTCGCTCTCCAAAGAAAATCGGGATTAATCTCTTGATGAATCAGAGCAAGAAAATCAATTATTTTTTCTAAATCTGCTCTTAAATCTTCAAAGGGTCTTTTTTTCTTTTTACTAACCAACTTATCAAATGTTTCACCCCCAATTGTTTGCATACAGTAAACATATCTCCCCCTTTTTGAACATTTATCGTTTTTACCAACGTATATTAAATCTGGAACAAAAAATCCTCTTCCAGGATAATAGCATCCCAAGATACGCCTCATTTCTCCAGCAATTGCTGATTCTGAACTCAAAGAATTTCTGTCATTACTAAATTTCAAAACTAAAGCGTGTTTTAAAAGTCCATTTTTTCCAATAGGTCTAAATGGAGGATGTAAACTTAATCCTTCAGAAATATGCTCTAATCCTATAACCTCTTGATTTTCAATTATAGTTCTAGCCAACATCTTAAGCAATTCTCTTGATGAATTAGACGATTTGATTCCAGATTCTTCAAATGTCTGTGTAAGTTGAGCTGCCTTATATAAAAGACAAGCTTTATCATTTGGATCAGAAGTCTGTTCAACTAGTTCTAAACAACCACTTAATTTTAATTCACATTCTCTAACCAATTCATCTAAATTCGACATTGTCTCTACACTTTCTTTTTCTCTGAATTTAATAATTGCAAACTTTCTTCAACCTCTAAACCCCATTTCAATGCAGCATTCATTGGATCATTTCTAGCTAACCTGCAAAAAATAGCATAATCTCTTAGCATTCCTAATTCATCTAAAGATTCTTCTTTTATTTTTTTTATTTCCTCGCTTTCTGCATCTAATTTCCAACCTAAACCCATCCCAAAACTTTCTCTTGATTTTTGTAAAAAAGAAGTTCTTTCTGTTTCTGCTTTAACTGAAGCTAAATAAAAACAGTCTTTTGCTAAAAGAAATTTGTTTGTTATGTAGGTCTTATCAGTTTTTTTGGGGTGCTCTAGCTTCTCACCTTTATCAAGTCTTTTAAAAAACTCTTCACGACACTCTATTGCTTGGCTTAAACAAAATAAATAGAAGTCATAAACAGAATTCTTTTTTAATTGATTTAGTAGTTGAGCGTATATTCCTAAATCTTCAGGAATCTTTTCTAAATCTCTCTGAAATTCTTCACTTAAACATCTAATTAAAAAATCTCTATCATCGCCTGA
The DNA here is from genome assembly GCA_018901625.1 of Nanobdellota archaeon. Lineage (GTDB taxonomy): Archaea > Nanobdellota > Nanobdellia > Pacearchaeales > GW2011-AR1 > JAHIEM01. Next base: position 7,163 of record JAHIEM010000065.1, on the reverse strand, counting down.
TGGCTGATTACAAAGTGCATAGCTTATCCCTCCCAAAATAGATAAACACCCTCCGAGATAACCATAATGACCCGGATTTCTTGTTCTCCCATATCTACAACTCTCTTCAAAATGTTTCAAGGCAGATAAAGAAAAATTAATCCTCGACCCCGTTGGTAAATGTATTATTTCATTATCTGCCATCCTTTTCTCACATTCAGCAAGTTTCTGAACTGAAATTCTTCTTAAAAATTCAAAAGGTGAAGGATGTTTCTTGGAATCATATTCTTCGTTATTAGGTTTATAGTCCAGAATCCAGGCAGGTTCATATTCAGTTTTAAGTAATCTTTCTTCTTCAGAAGATAAACCAGAAATAAAAAAATCTCTAATTTTTCCAATAAAAAGATTTGGCAGCAAATATTCTAAGCTGAAATTTTTTCTATTTTGTTTATTTTCAAAAAATTTGTCGCAAGCATGAAGAAGAATAAGGATTTTTTCTTGATTAAACCTATCAGGGTTTGCCAAATAATTTAAAAACTCAGAGTTCTGAAAAGGGTTTTGAGACTCTAGGTAAGGTAATGAACCAATCGCTTTGGTTATGTAGCCATGGTACTGGCTACAATTCGATAAACTGTACTCATAACCTCTAATAAAAGTTTTATCGATGGTTTCTTCCAGTCTGCTTACTTTCTTTTCTTCTTCCATCTTCAATTCTAATTTTAATAGAAATCACCCTAAATCCCAATTAAGCTCTAATTTAAATAACTTTCTAATCAAAAAAGCAAAATTTTAAAAGCAATAATATTTAACTCAAATCATGCCAGCCAGGATAATGAGAATTGCAGACTTGCAGCCAACTGATGTTCTAAGAGAGCAGCAAGTAGCATATTATGAATCACTAAGCAGAAAAGAGCTAGCAGCGCTCTGCACACCCCAAGTTTGGCACACTTCAGAGGGATTGCTAGTTTCTGATTCAAATAATACTCTGGGAGTTCTTGCTAAAACCGGAAGAAAAACAATCAGAGTAGAATATGCTGATGTAAGGCAAGTCAGAGAAGAAGACGACACATTCATTCAAGCAATAATAGAAACAGCAAGGCAATTAAAGAACAGAGGAATCTACTCCCCAATAGACTTATGGCAAGCATAAGTTATAAATAACCACTTTTTCTATCTCTATTATGCAAAAAGGCAGACTAAGAATAGGCTTGGAAGTTCATGGCTATTTACCAACAAAAGAGAAATTGTTTTGCAGGTGTAAAGCAGTAAGACATGCAGCTAAACAAGAAATTAAACAGAACACGCTTATCTGCCCGATATGCACAGGCCAGCCAGGATGCAAGCCAATGCTCCCAAATTCAGAAGCACTAACAAAACTAATTCAGATAGCTCTGATTCTAAATTGCAAAATAAATCCAGAGTTTTCCTTTCAGAGAAAACACTATAACTGGCCCGACCTGCCAAAAGGCTACCAGGAAACAGTATCAGGAGCATACTCAATTCCGTGCGCAGAAAAAGGGGAGTTTCAGGGAATAAAAATCCGCGAAGTTCATTTAGAAGAAGACCCAGCTGCATGGAATCCAGAAACAGGATGCATAGACTATAACCGTTCAGGACTTCCATTAGCAGAGATAGTTACAGAGCCAGACTTCACCTCAAGCGAACAAGTGGCAAGTTGGCTCCAGAATCTTGTTCTCGCATTATCATACATAAAAGCTCTTGATAAAAACGCAGGCATAAAAGCAGACACAAATGTCTCCTTATACGGCGAGAGAGTAGAAATAAAAAATGTTAACTCAATTGAAGCAATAAAACAAGCAATTGAATACGAAGCAGAAAGGCAGGAGCTAGAAAAACCATTGAAAAAAGAAACTAGGAGATGGGATGATAGCAAGAAGATTACAGTAAAGATGAGAGAAAAAGAAGATGCTGCAGATTACAGGTTTATCCCAGACCCAGACCTCCCAATAATAAAAATAAAGAGAGAGAGAATAGAGAAAATAAAATCAAGTCTCCCGGAAACACCCCAGGAAAAGCTGGAAAAACTAATAAAAAAACACAAAATAGACCAGAAGTCTGCAGAAATACTGCAGAGAAACTTTGACCTGGCTGAATTTTTTGAGCGAGTTTCTGAGAAAATAGATTCAAAATTCGCGCTTCCCTGGATAACAACTGAACTTCTTCGTGTATTAAACTATAATAAAACAAGTTTAGAGCAGGTTGACATAAAAACAGAACACTTCTCTAATCTTCTAGAACTAGTCAAGCAAGGTAAGCTCACAGAACTAAAAGCAAAACAAATTCTAAATGATTTTGTCCCAAAATCATTTCCAGTTAAATTAGAGAAAAGCGAAGAAAAGATTGCAGACAATGGAAAGTTAGGAGAGATAATCGAGAAAGTCATAAGCCAAAATCCAAAAGCAGCCTCAGATTACAAATCAGGAGAGAAAAACGCCCTCAATTTCTTAATGGGCGAGATAATGAAATCAAGCAACAGAAGAGCAGATTTCAAAACTTCTCTAGAAATTCTGAAACAAAAGTTGAAATAATTTAAATAGCTTTTTGCCACACCCCTCTTTTAACAACCTAGTAATTATCTGCACACAAGATAATTTATTCAGCAGTTGGCATTTAATAGGTTTTCTCTATTTTTAACCACCTAAAATTTATTAAAGAGTTAATATTGCCTATTATCATGAAATTATGCAGCGCCTGCCTATTGGGATTAGAATGTCGTTATGATGGAAAAAGTAATCTGGAAAAAGCATCAGAACAACTTCTTCAAGAATTTAGAAATGGGGAGATAATTCCAGTATGCCCAGAGCAACTTGGAGGATTACCAACTCCAAGAAGTGGAGCAAGAATTTGCTCTGGTGACGGAAATGATGTCCTTGATGGCAAGACTCATTTATTAACTGATGATGGCCAAGATGTAACTAAACAGTTTATTAAAGGGGCATATGGGGTGTTAAAAATTGCTCGAGATTTACGAATCAGGGAATATATCGGGGCGCAAAAAAGTCCCTCTTGTGGATGGAGGTATACTCAAGGAGGATTAAAAGAAAGAAAAACCGTTGAAGGAGAGGGAGTTACAATTGCTCTTTTAAAAAGAAATGGAATATCTATTAGGCTAGATAAGTAAAATAGTCAAAAGATAGTCTAACCTCCTTTTGCCACACCCTTGCTTTTATCAAGAACCGCCTTTAATTATCCTCGCGAACAGATAACTCTCTAGTTTATTCTAAAGCAGAAACTCAGCAATAACAGCAAGGATAAAGATAATAGAAATTAACAGGATAACAAGCCAGCTTATTGGAACAGTATACTCGGGATTGCGATTCCCTAAGACCTTAGCCCTCTTGTTCATCAATAGTATCAAAATCCCAGTCAGCCCGCCAGAAACAACACCTGCTATAGAAAGCAGAGAAATGAAAGAAGCAATATGAAAAAATGAAAAAGTAAGAAACAATATAAGGGGTATAAAAACAGCAAGAAGCCACCCCCTAAACCTTCCCAGACCAAAGTCAAATCTGAACATATCTCTGATAGCTAGAGTGAGAGTAAAGAAAGCTGTGAATATTGTAAGAACAGCAAGTATTGAGAAGATTCTTGGAAGTGAAAGAGTAGCTATCTCACCTGTTCCAGTTCCGAAGTTTCCAACAATAACAAGCATGAAAACAAAATAAACAATTATAGGTATCAAAAAACCCAAGAAAATAACTTTTTTCATCAATTTCTCCTGCCCAGATAATATTCTCTCAACTTCTGGCAGGGCAGAAAAAGCAAGGAACGAGAAAACAATCACCCCAAATGGCAGGAAAAGATTGTCAGTATTAATATAGGAAAGATTTTCTAATCTGATTCCATGAGAGAAGATTATAACAATTGCAAAAACAATTCCCAGCACAAAAATCATTGCAATCTTCTCAACCTTCTTCAGTTCACTTAATCCCTTGTATGTCAGAATTGACATTAAAAGCCAAAAACAAATTGAAAATATAAAAGAAAAGTTCTCAGCTCCGAAAACCATATAAGAGAGAACACGCCCCTCTGCAAAAAGATAGGCAACTAATGCAGAGTATATCCCAAAAAGCATTGCAAAAAACATCAATACCTTTCCCTTTTTTCCAAGATATTTCTCAGCATACCCTGTAAGCTGATGATTCCCTCTTGTTCTTAATGAAACCTCTCCAAGATACAGCTTAGTAAACAGCATGATAATTGCAACAAAAATCAGCCACGCCACACCTGGCAGAAACCCAGACTTAGAAACAACATACGGAATTCCTAAAAATCCTGCCCCTATAGTTGTCCCAACTAAAACTGCCAGTGCCGGGAAAAATTTATTTTTCATGTTTTTCTCCAATCCCAAATCTCTTTGAAACATCTTTAATAATCAGTCTGTCAATAAACCTGCTCTTCAACAAAAGAACAATTAACTCTAATTCTGCTTCTTCTAATACCTCGCTAAACTTGCTTGATTCAGTTAAAGAGTCACTTACTTCATCCTGAATTTTTTTATGCTCTAAAAATCCCTTAAAAGCTGAAGATTCTTCCTTGTTTCCAAGAATATACCTTGCTGCTTCCTCTCCTGAAATAAGCGCAGCATAAATCCCCTCCCCTGTTAGTTTTGAAGCTAAACCTGCTGCATCCCCTATTAAAAAAATATTTTTGAATCTTAATTTTCTATAATCTGTATTAATTGGCCATCCCAATCTTTTTGTCTTGCTTATATCAATTTTCTTATTTTTTAAAAATTGGCTAAAATTCTTAGAAAGTCTATCTGGATGAATTAAATGTATATTGCAGCCGCAACCTACAGAAGAGTATGTTTCATGAGGAAAAATCCAGGCATACCCTGTAGAAAATAATTTTGGGTCAAAAAACGCTTCTAAATATTTAAATTTCTTTTTCACATTATAAACAAAAGTCATCCCAATCCCCCTAGCCTTCAACCCAAGATGCTTTCTGACAAAAGAATTAGAGCCATCAGCTCCAACTAAGTAATTAAATTTAATTTTGTCTTTATTATTCACAATAACAAAATCCTTGCCTATTTTACTAACTCTCGAGCTTGTCCTGATTTTAATATTTCCGCTGTTCTTTATCCTGCTTAACTGCCACTGCCCGAGCTCTTCTCTCTCAACAGTAAAAATAGGGGATTTTTTCAAATCAAGCTCTGTTCTATCCCGAGGGGTATTTATGACAAATTTCACAAACTTTTTTCTAAGAATTTCTTTTGGTGGTTTAAGATATTCCACATCAAAGTTAGTTAATCCTGCTGCGCAAATCTTTGGCCCTATTTTCTGATTTTGCTCTAAAACCAAGACTGACTTATCTGAATCCTTAAGATGACATGCGCAATGCAATCCACCAGGTCCAGCCCCCACAATTACAACATCATACTTCTTCATTCTTGCCTCTTTTTGAATGGGCCTGAGAGGATTTGAACCCCTGTCTTCCGGTTTCTTTGAATTATCTCCGAAGCCGAAAATTCTATCCAGGCTGAACTACAGGCCCTGAATTAAATAGAACAGTGAGATTTTTAAACCTGCTTCTGAACTGGTGTTTCACAAATCTTTTAAAACATCAGGCAAATATGTATTCAATGAAACACTCAAACTACATTCCAAAGGAAACCAAAAAAGAGAAGACAACAATAAACATTCTGGCTGTTTTAGTTATCCTCCTTATTATCAGCCAAGTATTCACAATCTACCTTATTCTGATAAAAACCAGCCAATCACTAGGTGCAATAAACAAGACAGAAACAAGTCTGAATGAAAAGCTCAAATTGCAAGACCAAGATTTCCAGAACAAGATAATCTCGCTGACAGAATCAATAAACTCGCTTACAAGCATGCAATCAGATATAAAAAACCAGATATCAAAAATAAAAGCAACAACTTCAAGTGATTTCTCAGGGATAATTGAAGAAAATATCAGGGGAGTGGTAACAATTAAAACAAATGCTGCCCAGGGAACAGGATTCTTAATATCAGAAAACGGATATATATTAACTAATGCTCATGTTTTGTCAGGAGCAAGATATGCAACCATTTACACCTATGACAACAATCAATTTTCAGCAAGTTTAATAGGATATGACTCAAACATAGACATAGCCTTGTTAAAAATCTCTGGCTCTTTCCAGAGCCTCGTTTTAGGAAATTCAGATAATGTAAAAATAGGGGAAAAAGTGATAGCAATAGGAAATCCTCTCGGCTTGTCATTCTCAACCTCAGAAGGAATAATCTCAGCAAGAGACAGGACCGGGAGCAATAACCTTCCATATTATTTCCAAACAGATGCCTCTTTAAATCCTGGAAATTCAGGAGGCCCTTTAATAAACACAGAAGGCAAGGTGGTTGGAATAAATAATTTCAAGATTTCAGGCGGAGAAAACCTCGGCTTCGCTCTTGAAATAAATATTGCAAAAGAAACAGCAAATAAAATTGCTCTCTCCCAGTTAAATGAAACAATTAGATAATCAGTAAATTTAAAAGCTTAAAAATAATAGTCATAGTATGAAAAAAGAGTTATTGTTAGTAGTAATTTTGTTATCAAGCTTTGCAATAGCACTCGAGGTTCCAGATTATAAAGATAAGTATGTAAATGATTTTGCAGGAATATTCACATCAAGCCAGATAACCTCAATGCGAGCTAGTTTGCAAGAACTAGATTATAACACAACAGCAGAAGTTGCAGTAGTAACAATTGCAGACTGTGGGGGAGATTATGATGGATTTGCAATGAAACTTGCAGAAAAATGGAAAATAGGAAAAGCAGACAAAGATAATGGATTGCTGATTCTATACTGCCAGGCTGAAAATAAAATAACAGTCAAAACAGGATACGGGCTAGAAGGTATTCTTCCTGATTCAAAACTAGGAAGAATGCTCGATGAATACTATGTTCCGCAAAGAGACAATGGAAATGTGCAGGAAGGAATAATCTTATTTACAGAGCAGGTTTCAAATGAAATTAAGAATAATGCTGAAGAAGTGATTTCAGGAAGAAAAAACAACTCAATCAGTATCTGGATAGTCTTCCTCCCACTGCTCTTTATAATAATACTTTTTATAATATTCTTCTCAATTTTTAGAAAAGCAAGAAACTTAACAAGACAATCAACCAAATCGCAAACAGGATATGAGAATATCCCAGAACTAAAACAAAAAGGA
>JAHIEM010000064.1 GCA_018901625.1 Nanobdellota archaeon | reverse complement strand
GTGCATCCCACGGATATATTTCCTACCTTTTTTACACATAAATTTGGGAAGTTTCACTAACCCAAATTGTTTTACTAATTATTATCTCACAAACATCTTTCACTTTATAGATAAATAGTTTAAAGGAGGAGTATAATATATTGAGGATAAGGATATCCAAGCTGGGTTTACCTTCTTGAATTACCATAAGAATCCATTTTCGGTTTTGCATAGGACATATGTCCCCAGACCATGCATCTATCAGAGATTTTTTAACTCTAGAGTAGCAAGATAGGAATATATACTTTACTTTCGGTGGTATTTCAGCTGGTAAGGACATTTCAGTTGTCCTGAAAAGGATGCTACTAGAGCAGCCTCTTTCAAGTGTTCGGCTATTAATACAGCGTCTGGACTATAACTCGCTGTACGAAATCTGCACTTGTTAAGCTTCCTCATAGGGCGTATGAGATAACCTTTAAAGTAAGCTGATAGGTTAAGATTGATTTCAGCGTAAAATTGCTTAAGGCACTCTTACACTGAGTCCAGTTGCCAGCTTTTTATTCAAATGGCGAAAAAGAAAAAGAGAGTGAAAAAAGTTAGGAAGAAGTGCTGCAAACATTGCAGGTGCGCCAGCAAGAAAGATAAGAAGAGCAAAGTTAAGAAGATGATTGCGCTTGCAAAGAAAGGCAAGAAAAAGAAACGAAGATAATTCTGTGCTAAGTTTATCAGTGAAATTTAAAAAGGATTGATTATTAAGAATAAAGAGGTGATAACATGAGAAAGAGAGGCAGTCAATTAATTTATGTTCTTGGATTAGCTTTAATATTATTTCTTTTGCCATCTTCAAATGCTCTTGGTGAAGATTATTGTGTGGTTGCTGAGGTGACAGATATTAGCCCGAGTTCAGTAGGTATTGGAGAGGAATTCACAGTTGGAGTGCAGATTGAGAATTGCGGGAACAAGATGCCTGAATTTGTCTCTTTTGAATTAATTACCCCCCCGGTAGATATTGTTATTAAGGAGCCATTAGTGATGAATATCTCTCAGCTGTATTATGGGAACAGCAAAAGGTCAATCATATATCACATGAGAACAAATAATGATGCTATTCCCGGAACTCATATAATTAAAACAAGATTGGATTATGGCAAACAAGATTCTTTTATGACAAAAGACGGGGAGATTAGTTTTGAGGTTATTGGGGAAAAAGCAGAGATAGGAATTGCATCAGTTAAGGTCTCTCCTGTTTTGCCATTTGAAGGAGATACTGTTGAATTGACTTTACGCATAGAAAATTCTGGGGATGGAACTGCTAAGTCTATAAAAGTCTTTGCAGATCATCCATTTCAGGGAGTTAAACAAACATTCGTTGGGACACTTGAATCTGATGAAGACGGACCGGCGATTTTCACTTTTATTGCAGATATGCCAGGAGAGTTTGAGTTTCCAGTAACTATATCTTATTATGATGATTTTGGGGAGAAAGAAGTGAAGACAAACATTGATTTAACTATCTTAAAAAAGAAGTCAAATATAGGCAGCATTGTTGTTACAATAATTATCTTGGGGGCTATTGGATGGGGGATATTTTATTTTTTCAAGGTTAAGAAATCAAAAGACAAAATAATTCAGCAACTCCTTAGGGGGAATAACTTGAAAGAGAAAAAATAATGAGCGCAAAATGGAGAAAAAATGTTTAATAATATTAAAGTTGGATTACTTGGCGCTACAAGTTCTATAAAAAGAGGAAATAAGAAAACTTTAGCATTTATTATATTTGTTTTAGCTTTAATTTTTATGAATCTTGTATTCCTTCCTTCTATGATTGGAGGAATGACCGTGATGTTTAATGGTTTTATGCAGTATTCTTATGGGGATATTGTAGTTGAGCCAAGCAGAGATAATACTTACATCAATAATGCAGACAATGTGCTACAAAAAGTGAGGGCAATTCCAGATGTAAGAGCTGCAACAAAAAGATTGGATGTTGGAGCATCGATACAATATAAGCAGAAAGTAGTTGGCTCAACAATAACTGGATTACTTCCCTCTGAAGAGTATGATGTTTCTAATTATCCAAACATTATAGCAGAAGGAGAGTTCTTAGGAGATTTGTCTAGAGATGAAATAATAATTGGGGCGATGCTTGTTGAAGGGTATTTTGGTTCTGAAATCTATGATAATTTGGGGGGAGTAAGGATTGGTTCTCTTGTTGATGTAACTTATAGCAATGGAGTAGTAAGAACTTACAAAGTTAAGGGGATTATGGAGGGAACTTTTGAGCTTGTTGATCTTAATGCTTTGGTTCATTATAAGGAGCTAGAAGATGTTTATGGCTTGTCTGGAGAAGAAGCAACAAGTGTTGTTATAAGCGTGAAAAAACCTGATGATTCAGGAAGAGTAAAAGGAAAGATCATAGCTGCAGGAGTCAAAGAGCCTGTTTTTACAAATACAGAGAAATCGGATGCTATTCTTAGACAAGCTATGCAGAGCATAGATATGATAAATATTGTTTCTAATTATGTCAGTTTAATTGTTGGTGCTGCTTTAATTTTAATTATTGTTTATATTAATGTTTTGAATAGGAAGAAGGAGATAGGGATATTAAAAGCAATAGGAATAACTCCGGGTTCAATAGTTTTATCTTACGCGTTTATTAGTATGTTTTATGTTTCAATGGGAATATTAGCAGGATTAATTTTATATTTATTCTCTATTTATTATTTTACTATAAATCCTATAACATTTTATGAGACTATGACTATATATCCTGTGACTCAATGGGGATTGGTAATAAAAAGCATTTTTACTATGCTTGGTATGTCTATTATTGCAGGAGTTCTTCCTGCATGGAGAGTTTCAAAAGAAAATATATTAAAATCAATTTGGGGAAGATAAAATGAAAGAAGAAAAAACATTATTAAAAATAAAGAATATGTGCAGATATTATAAATCTGGAGAAGGCGAGGTTAGAGCTCTGGATAATGTTAATTTTGAAATTGAAAAAGGAGAATTTGTTGCTGTAATTGGTGCGAGTGGAAGCGGGAAAACAACAATGTTGAGAATCCTTGGATTAATGGATAATCCTACAAAAGGAGAGTATTCTGTTCAGGGATTAAATGTAGAGGATTTGCCTGAAGCAGAGAGAACGTATTATAGATTGACTCATTTAGGTTATGTATTTCAAGACTATGCTTTAATGAATGAAATGAGTGCTTTAGAAAATGTTTATGTTCTCTCTTTAATGGGAGGAAAATCAAAAAAAGAATCTATTGCAATAGCTAAAGAAGCACTTAATAAAGTCGGCTTAGAAGGTAAAGAAAATAGGGTTCCTGATGAACTTTCAGGCGGAGAAAAACAAAGAGTTGCGATTGCAAGAGCGATTTCAAAAAAACCTGCGATTTTATTTGGAGATGAACCTTGTGCAAATCTTGATACTAAAACTTCAGAACAAGTGCTTGAAGTGCTTAAAGATTTGAATAAGAAACATAACCAGACAATAGTCATGGTAACTCATGAACTCTGGCATTTAAAATATGTTTCGCGAGTGATTGAATTAAAAGACGGGAAAATTGTCAGTGATAAAAAGTTGAAAAAATAATTCAGTCTTAGAAATCCAGTGTTTTCTTGAAAAAACATTCAGTTAAAAGGCAAATTAAAAAAACAATGCGCCACTACATGTCAGAATTCAGTGAATTCTGACTGCCATCAAAAAATTACTTTTTGGAGGTTTTC
>JAHIEM010000063.1 GCA_018901625.1 Nanobdellota archaeon | reverse complement strand
GAAATCAGTGAATCAGAAGATCTAGAAGTTTCTTTTGTACCCATGGCAGATGTTAAAGAACATCAAATTTATTTTAATCCTAGAGAGACAAGACAAATAAAAGAAGTGTACACTGGATATACTTATTTTAAAGAAAATGATGTTCTGCTTGCAAAAGTTACTCCTTGTTTTGAGAACGGGAAATCTGGAATAGCCAAAAATCTTAAAAATAAGATGGGTTTTGGATCAAGTGAGTTTCATGTACTAAGAGCTTCAGATAAAGTACTACCTCAGTTTGTTTACTACATAATTTCAAGCAAGAGATTTATTAATTCTGGTAAAAAACAGATGTCTGGAACTGGCGGACTTAAAAGATTATCAAAGGATTATGTGGCCTCTTTCAAAATCACTCTTCCGCCTCTCACCATCCAGAAAAAAATTGTCGCAATCTTGGAAAAAGTAGAAAAACTAAAACAAAAGCGAGAAGAAGCAGATAAAAAAACAGCTGAATACGTTGAAGGTGAATTTCATAAGATATTTGAAAAAAACAATTTTGAAAAATTAAAATTAGGAAGCGTTTGTGAACTTAATCCTAAAAAATCTGAAATCAGAGAACCGGAAGACCTAGAAGTTTCTTTTGTGCCTATGGCAGATGTTAAAGAACATCAAATTTACTTTAATTTAAATGAGACAAGAAAGATAAAAGAAGTTTATACGGGATATACTTATTTTAAAGAAAATGATGTTTTGCTTGCAAAAGTTACTCCCTGTTTTGAGAACGGAAAATCAGGGATAGCTAAAAATCTTAAAAATAAGATGGGTTTTGGATCAAGCGAGTTTCATGTATTACGGGCTTCAGATAAAATTTTACCTCAGATTATTTATTATGTTATCTCCAGTGAAAGATTCATTAATTCTGGAAAAAAGCAAATGTCTGGGACTGGCGGTCTTAAAAGATTATCTAAAGATTATGTAACTAGCTTTCAAATCCCACTCCCCCCTCTTCCACTTCAGCAAAAATTTGCAAAAATAGTTGAAAAAGTTGAGAAGTTGAAGGATAAGCAGAAGGAAAGTAAGCAGAAAATAAATGAGTTGTTTGATGTTTTAATGCAGAGGGCATTTAAGGGGGAGTTAGTGGCATGAAAAAATGGAAATAAGGAAATATTGGTGTGATAATTGCAAAATGGAGCATGTTGTGAAGACCTATAAAAATAAATCCGAAGCATTGGCAGATATTTTTATGGAGAATGATTTTCCAGTTATTTGGAATCACTTAAAAGAAAAACAAAAAGAATTGCCTATTGAAGAATTCTGCAAAGAAATTGTAGAAGCCTCTGTCTATAATTTTCATAGATATATTAAAAAGTTAAAAGTTCCTAATGGGAGTGTAAAACACGAGAATACTGGGGGCATTACAAATGAATGAAGTAGACTTGAATAAATTTATAGGAAAAAATACCAAAGAGCTTGAGAAAGAACTTGGTTTTGACTACTATCTAGAAACTAAAGATTTTCTTTTCTTGAAGCCAAAACAAGACCATAAAATTCTTATGACCGCTTTATTTGAGTTTACTGGGAATAAAAAGATTAAAGTCATGAAAACCTACGATGGAGTAATTGAGAAGTTTTTTGATGTGCCTCTAGAAAAGGTTAAAGAAAATATTTTTTTATACGGCGAAAACAAAGGCGAGTTTTATGATGAAGACATGTGTGTAAGCTATCCTATTTTAGGAGAAGATTTTTTTGCATATGCACTCAATAGTATAATCATGTTTTCTGCAAAGGAAGAAACAATTAAAAAGATGATGCAAATTTTAGATAAATACCAAGTAAAATATCATGAACCATCTAACTTATTTGACGAGCGGATTATCACTAATTATTTTTTTTCAAAAAAAGTAGGCAGAAATGAGACATGCCCGTGCGGAAGTGGAAAGAAATATAAGAAATGCTGCCTTGATAAGATAGAGGGCTTAAAATGAACAATGATAATGGCTTAGTAGACGAATATGAACAGCTTCAAAAGCAAAAGAAAGAGATAAAAGAAGATAGGTTAAAGAAGAAAATCATAGAGTTAGCTAAATTGAAAAATACAGAAATTTTATTTGGAAACAATAAAAAGTGTTACATCAAAGAGGATAAAAAAGTTGTTTATCCAAAAGATAAAGAAACACTTGCTAATCTTCTGAAAAAAGATAAAATTTATGATATTTTTTCTCAGATAAATTATTCCGGGCTGAGTTCTGCGATTGTAAGAAAAGATATAAATGTGACAAAGGAAGTTTTTGAACAAATAAAAATAATCAAAGAGTTTAAAGTAACTTTAACAGATAAGGAGGGCTTGTAAGATGAAACGAGAAACTAAAATGACTGAATTGCATGAAAAATATTCGGAAAACACGATAGATAAGGCAAGAGGATATATTGACCGAGTTGTAAACTGCATTAAAATTGGAAAATTCCTTTATGGGAAAGTTCAGGGAACTTATTTATACAGGCCAGAGATTGACATAGAAACATTATCTGGAGAATGCTCATGTCCTGTTGGCTCAAATTGCAAGCACGTTGTTGCACTTTATCTAAATTATAAAAAAGGGAATTTTGAGGATGCAGAGAATTTTATAAAAAACCTGAATAAAATGAGCATTAGTGAGCTTAAGGAATTGATTTTATCAAAACTTCAGGATAATCCTGACTGGATAATTAAGCATAATTTAAGAAAAAATTCTGATAAAGGGAGCTTCTTCAAATTATTCAAAAAGAATTTTTCTCCTGATAAAATAGAGGAAGCTGATGCTGTTCTGCCTGACCTCTCTTTTGAACAGCTGTTGGAGTTATATGATTACATTAGTGAAAATTACGAGTCTCTGTCAGATAAGATTTATGAAGATGAAGAGTATAATGAAAATCATGAACATTGGGAAGATGAAGAGTATGATGCAGGATTAGGGGAACTTCTTGATAAGCTAAAAGAAGTGATTATTCAAAAATCAATAAAAAACAAAAGAGTTGCAGAGATAGTAAAACGAGAGGCTCTTAGAGATGAAATAATTGAGGAAGCAGAATCTTTTAAAGATTTCAAAGAAAAAATTAAAAAATCATTTTCAAAAGAAGAATACTTGCAGTTTCTTCTAAGCCTTAAGAATTCCCCTATTTGCGAAATTAAGGAGATTATCGATGATTCCAATAAGGGCGCATTATATGACTTTATAGATGAAAAAACAGAATTAGTGAAGAAAATTGCAGAAGATATAAATTACGATACCTTAATTTTCTCAATCTATGTCCGCGAGAAGAATATTTCAGGCATTGTGAACAATTTCCATAATCTTGACAATGCTCTTAAGGAGGATTATAGCCTTCGAAACAGGCTAAAGGATATAATTGATTTGTTTATTAAAAATAAATTTAGAGATGAAGAAATTGCTAAAAAACTTATTTCTGAGAATGAAGAGTATAACAAAAAACAGCTGAACTATCTTGCTTCGCAAATAAGTGATTTTGAGTTCATACAAAAAAATTTCGATAAAGATGAGATTGAAACTAATGTGGAATTATTAAAAAGAATGAGCCAAATAGACAAGCAAAGAACATTAAGTTTTATTAAAAATAAACAAGATCTTCTTGGTCGGCATTGGAGTCATATTATCCCTTTGTTTAATTTTTTAAGGCAGAATTATAGCAAAGATGAAATTGAAGAATACATCTATGAAAATAGAGATTTCTTCAGAACCTCCTCGCACTTAAAGAAGCACCTAAAAGAAGAATGTGGAATATTCATATCTCAGAAAGAGGGGGAATTGATAGTAGAAATGAAATGACAAACATCGAAACATTTATAAGCCAAGAGTTCCTGGCTGAGTTACTAGTAAAATACGGTAAGGGGAGACGCTCTGTCGAAAGACAGGGCAGTGAGTCACCCCATCTTATTAATAACTGCGGGGTGATTTTATGAGAGTTCTTATTTTAATTGATGCTAAAAATTTTGAACAAGGAGTTTTTAATATTTCCGAAAGGATAAACGAGTTTAGATTTGTTGACTTTTATAAGATAAACAATTTTGTAATGGATTATTTAAGAAAAAATTTACAATACAAATATTGTGAACTGTTGCATTTAAGAACTTATTTTTATACGGGGGAGTTTACTGACAAACTAATTGAAAAAATACAAAGTAGCTTAGAAAAGAATCCTGAAAAAATAAAAGAAATAACTCTCCTGTTAGAAAAATGCAAGAAAAATCAGAAAATCCAAGGGGAATTTTTTAGAAGAGCAAAATCCTATTACTTTTTTGAAGTAAGGTCCAAGCCTTTGCAGTTTAGTCCTGTGGATGTTAAGATATTTCAAAAAGGTGTTGATGTTCAATTAGCTTCTGATTTAGTAGACTTTACTCATAAGAATGTCTTTGATGTAGCAGTGATTCTTTCAGGAGATATAGACCTTTTGGAATCTATTAAAATTGCAAAAGGGATGGGAAAACAAGTCGTAATTGTTGGAGATAGAAGCGTTACTGCAGAAGAAATGAAAAAAATTGCAGATTTATATGCGGACATAGGAAAATTAGAAAAAGCAGAATTAAATAAATTTACCCATGTGCCAATTAATAAAACGGGGGAGATATAAACATGCTAGATCAAAACCTAAAATCAAAGATCAATAAGCTCTGGGATAAGTTCTGGAGTGGCGGGCTATCTAATCCTATTACTGCTATAGAACAGATGTCGTACCTAATTTTTATGAAGAAACTAGAAGATGAAGATAACAAGAAAGAGCAGGAAGCGAATTTTACTGGAGAAAAACATAAATCAATCTTTAAGGGGCATGAAGAGTGCAAATGGTCAGTATGGACCACATATTCTGCTGAAAAGATACTGGATCATGTTAGAGATAAAGTCTTTCCATTTATGAGAAATTTGGGTGGAGAGAACTCATTGTATGTTCAGTACATGAAAGGAGCGAATTTTACAATTCCTACTGCGTCCTTGTTGATTGAAGCAGTAAACATAATTAATGATATGCATATTAAAGAGCAAAACCAGGACACTCAAGGAGATCTTTACGAGTATCTTTTAGGTGAGTTGCAATCTGCAGGTAAAAATGGCCAGTTTAGAACACCTAGACATATAATTGACATGATGGTGGACCTAGCAGACCCAAAGATAGGGGATAAAATCCTGGATCCTGCATGTGGAACAGCTGGATTTTTAGTCAATGCATACCAACATATTTTAAATGCAAATAAAAAAGAGGGAGTGAGTGTCTTAACTCCTGCTAAAAAAAGACTGTTGGATGAAGACTCAATTTCAGGATTTGACATTGATGAAACAATGACTAGAATTGGTCTGATGAATTTAATGATGCACGGAATTAAAAATCCAGATATTAAAAGAGGGAATACTCTGTCTGATTCTGAACCTAGAATTCCAGATAATCAATTTGAGGTTATTTTAGCCAACCCCCCATTTAAGGGAAGTTTAAATGAAGCAGAAATAAGCCCAAGATTTAGAGTAAAAACAACTAAGACTGAACTATTATTCTTAGAATTAATGTATTTTGCACTCGCTCCTGGCGGACAGGGTAGATGTGCAGTAATTGTCCCAGAAGGTGTTTTATTTGGGAACTCAAATGCACACAGAGAGGTTAGAAAAAAATTGCTGACTGAATGTAGACTTGATGCAGTAATTAGCATGCCTTCCGGAGTTTTCAAGCCGTATGCGGGGGTTTCTACTGCAGTACTCTTCTTTACGAAGGGAGAGCCTACAAAGAAGGTTTGGTTCTACAAGATGGAAGCAGATGGCTTTTCACTTGATGATAAGAGAACATTTATTGATGGGAAAGGAGATATTCCCGATATTTTGGCTAGATTCAAGAATAGAGAGAAGGAAAATCCAACAGACAGAAAAAAGAAGTATTTTTTTGTTCCAGTTGAAGAGATAAAAGAAAAAGATTGGGATCTTTCTATTTCCAAGTATCGTGAGATTGAGTATGAGGAAGTTAAGTACGAATCTCCGGAGAAATTGAAGAAGCAAATTCTAGATTTGGAAGAAGAAATTGTTAAGGGGTTGAAGGAGTTGGAGATATAATGGAAGATGATAATCCATGAAGAAAAAATCGAAGGAAATTTTGTTGGTACAATAATCGATTTAGAGACAATAGGTAATTTTGATAATTATTACGATTCTAGGAGATATAGAAACATTATCCCCGTAATATTTGGGTTTGTTAATTCCAATGTCCTTAAGATTTTTTGTGCAAAAAGCAAGAATTCTATCCAATTATTAAAAAATAAGATTGAAGAGCTTTTGCCGCAACTAAATAGACCATTTCACGCATTTAATTGTGATTTTGAAAGAGGGGTATTATTTCATTTTTGTGGAAAGGAGACATTATTTGATGCTGAACTAGATGATAGAAAATTTGAAAAGAAGGAAGAAGTTGTTGAATCTTTAAAGATTTCTAAGTATGGTGACCCATTTAACGGAAACGGTTTTTTATGCTCCCAAGCTTGGAGTAATGGAAAACTTAAAGAAGCAATTGCCCATAATAGAAGTTGTCTATTAAAGGAAAGAGACATACTAAAATTGCGAGGGATGAGAAATCCAGATATACTTAAATTTATACCTTAAACCTATCTACTTTCTTTCCAACTCCAATATTTATCTTTTCCAATTATAACCTGGTCAAGAATTTTTATTCCTAAAAGCTCTCCCGCATCGAATAATTTTTCTGTAACTTCCTGATCTTCTTTGCTCGGAGAAGGATCTCCTGAGGGATGATTATGAACAAGAATTATTCTTGATGCAGAGTTTCTTATTGCAGACTTAAAGACTTCTCTTGGATCAATTATAGATGCATCCAGTATTCCTTTAGTTATTAATTCTTCTTTAATAAAATAATTTCTGTTGTTTAGATGAATGGCAATAAAGTTCTCTTGCTTTTCATCCTTCAGTCTTTCGTGCATGAATTCAAAAACTTTACTGGCAGAAGATAAGAAGGTTATTGGCTTCTTTGCAAGATTAATCCTTTTTAGTATCTCATTCATCGCTGCTACTTGCATTGCTTTGCTTGGACCAATTCCATTTATCTCCTGGAGTTCTTTTAATGAACACTCAAACAACTTATCTAAGCCATGCTCAGCAATAAGCCGATTAGACATGTCTATTACATTTTCACCCTTGCTTCCTGTCCTGAGGAGTATTGCAAAAAGCTCTGCATCGCTTAGTGCTTCTGGACCATGTTTGAGGAACCTTTC
>JAHIEM010000062.1 GCA_018901625.1 Nanobdellota archaeon | reverse complement strand
TTTGAGCAGTATACAAATTCTTAAAAACTACTTTTAAAGTGAAAGTTTATGGCAGAATTTACTGAATCAGAATTATCATATGCTGCAAAAATGATTCTTGAGATGCAGAAGTGGGAAGCTGGAAAAATAGATGGATTGAGAAGATTATTGGAGAGAAAGGGAATGGATTTTTCCTTGGATAATTTACCTGAAATCTTAAGGATTACGAGTTATGCTTCTTTGAGAGAAGATATGCCTAAAGAGTTTGACATGGAGTTTTGCAAAGATAGAAAATGTCATGATGAGGAGATTCCTGGTTTCTCTTGTTTTTTCTGCAATTGTATTAATTATGATTCGGGCTATCTTAAATTTGATTTTGAAAAATGAAAAGATTCTTGTTGGAAGATGTGATAACGCAAGCAGGAATGGAAAATATTATTTTGGAATGGAATTTCCAAGAGTTGGAGTCTGGGACTGCAGTGATTGCACAATTACTCACACTATGTGCGGGGCCGAAGGGAGAATAAGGGAAAACTTTGAAGAACTGAAATCAAGATTTGAATAAAATTCAACTTCTCGTGGGGGCATTAATCCTTAGGATTAAATCTCCTACATAAACCGAATAACTACGAGTTCTTTTGGTTCAAAGAACCAACCAAGGAGTTGAACCAAAAAGTCATATGCTCCGGAAGAGAGTTGAACTTCAAAGAAGATAATAAAAAAGTTTAGAGGATTCTATTTTAGTTCGCATTTTCCATAATTGCCTTATTAGCTTCTCCTTCATAAATTGCTTCAAGGTTTTGCATTGCTTTTGTATCATTAGGATAAGCCCGGTAAAGTTCATCTTTAAAAGTTGTGCTAAATAGGTTCATTTGATCAAAAGCACTGGTTCGAATAGTATAATTCAATCTTTGTATGCTGGGCTTTTCATAAGCTCGTAAAAGATGACGTGCAAGAACAATCTGCTCAAGATAAATTGGTGCAACCTTGCTTACTCCTAAATCCTCATCATTTTTAAGAATGTCTAATGTAAAACTGTTAAGTCTATCTATATTAAGAGCAATTTCTTTTGGGTCATCTGTTTCAAGAACAATACCTAGTTCGTCAATAGATGCGACAGTCGAAGTAGAATTGAATTCTACTGGAATATTGTATTCGCTCAACAATTTTTGGAGATACTTTGGATATAAGGTATTGGAATCCAAATCATTATTGGTTTGATAATCATTAAATATTCCTGATTCAAAAAACCTTTTTACATGACGCATCTCATGATTTAATGGATATGCATAGTCCCGACTCCAGAATTTTACAGATGTTGATGTTGTCGGACTTCTTTCAAGATGAAGATTAATTATTACTCCATATTGCCCATTCTGGCGATAGAATATTGTTGTGGCATATCTTGGACTTTGCGCTTCACCTACGCCAATGTTAAGCAATACTTTTTGTGGTCTTCCAGAATTTAAAAATTGAATTTGAGTTGCAGCCAATTCAGATGAATTAGATAGTAGTGTTCTAAAAGAGGACTCATTCCAGCCTAAATTAACTAGCTGTTTGAAATAACTTATTGTGTTAGTGTTACCAAGTGGCGGTCCATAAAATTCATTGTAGATTTTTTGCATAGAATCCGCCTGAGATTTGCTGGGGAATTTTGTAGAAGTTAATTTATTATTAAACAAAAGCATCAGCACTACAATAATGCAAATAGTCACTAGGGTCACGATGATAATTTTCTTAAAGTTTTTCATTTTTTTATCATATCAGTGTAAAATAAACCCAAAAACAGAATATTGCCCCCAACATCCATAAAACCCCAAATAATCGTACAAATAAATAGGTCCTTTTGCTTGGGATATATTTAGCACCTAAAAAGAATTTTTGATTCCAAATTTGAAATTTGATAAACCATTCAGGTTTAATTAAAAAAAATAAACCCAAAATTATAAATACAAATCCTAAGAGTAAAGCACCTTCAGGTGTTGCAGTTGTTATTTCAGCCATAAATGATTTAATGAATGGATATTTTTAAAGGTATTTATCCTCTATCGTGAGGAAAAAGTTGGGGAGTTAATCCTTAGGATTAAGTAATCGTGGGGGCGTTGAACCTAAAAAAATATTTAACTCTTCTTGAACTTAGAAATCTGCTCGATTAAGTCCGTATGCCCTAGAAACAGAGCGCGGCAGCAGTATCTCTCTAAACCTAGCTCAGTTAAAACTTTTCCTGGCTCTTCTCCTACCTCCACTTTCTTCTTGAATGTTTCCCATAAATGAGCCACTGGCTTTCCGCATGAAAAACATCTTATTGGAATTATCATAAATAAACTCTATGAATAAGGTTTATAAAGCTTTTTGTCATGTAAAAACAAGAGGTGCTATGCCTCAGAATTGTTCTGAGTATTTTAAGATGAAAGAGATAATAAAGTTAGATGATGTATGCAAGAGATATAATATGGGGGAAGAAGTGATTAATGCGGCTTGCGATATAAACTTGACTATTAACAAAGGAGATTTTATTGCAATTACAGGTCCTTCTGGTAGTGGAAAGTCAACAATGATGAATCTTGTTGGCGCGTTAGATTTAGCTTCTGAGGGGGAGATTTATCTGGATAATATTGATATAGAGCGTTTGGAAGAGTCAGAGCTAGCGCAAATCAGGGGAAAGAAGATTGGTTTTATATTTCAGACATTTAACTTAATCCCCACATTAAATGCACTAGACAATGTTTCCCTGCCAATGTTATTCCAGGGAGTTGAAAGAGAGGAGAGGGATGAGAGGGCGAGAGATTTGTTAGAAAAAGTAGGATTGGGACATAGACTGACACATTTGCCAAATGAGCTGTCAGGGGGCGAGCGACAAAGAGTTGCAATTGCAAGAGCTCTTGCAAATGATCCTGAAATAATTTTAGCTGATGAGCCTACTGGGAACTTAGATTCAAAGACCGGAGTTGAGATTCTCGAATTATTTAAAAAACTGAATAAAGAAGGAAAGACAATTATTATGGTTACTCATGACAAAGAACTGGCTAAGAAAGCTAAGAGAATTGTTAAAATTAAAGACGGGAAGATTGAAAGATGAGCTTGATTCAAAGTGCAAATCTCAGGTTTAGTGAAGAAGAACTTGCAGAATTCATTGAATGTGCTTGGAGAAAGGCAATCTTTCAGAGAAAAAACATGCAAGAAGCTGTGATGGTTAACAAAGGAGTTTGGGGGCTAGTTGAAAGTTGGGAAGTAAGTGAAAAGAATATGTGGGCGAGGGAAACACTAAATGCAACTTATAGAGGAAACATTGTATGGGAAATGATTAGACGAGGTGTGCTTGGAGAGACATATCTTGAGAATTATGATGCGCATTCTGCAAAGAGAGCAATTAATTTTTTAAGACAATCTCCTCTTTTTTTCAGTGTTGTTGATATGTATTCTAAGGATCCAACAGAGGTGAGGAGAGGGGAGTTTAGGGGGTTGCTCTATCTTATTGCTGGGGGGAGAGGAGAGCTAGGAGATTTTAGCCATGAGAATTACATAATTTCTGATGTGTCAGGCAAGTCAGATACATTGTGGACAGGTGGAGCAATGGGGGGATTGGTTTTGTAGTTTGTGATTTGGAAAAACTTATAAACCCTAAAATAAACAAAATTATGGGCTTCTAAGGGGTGTTAAATGAAAATGACGAATGAACAAATAAGAATACGAGATGCTGAATTCATGGCCTCGGAGTTAGCTGATTTTCTAGTAAGAGCTAAAAGAACATGCTATGCTGGAAATGGAAATGAACAAATACTAGCTGATGGCTCTAAACAACTAACTTTTCAGCAGGGTAATTTTCATTATACAGATAATTATGCAGGATACTTCCAAGCACCTGGCGTTGAGATAGTGAGATGGCAGAAGCCTGAAGGACAGAGGATATGGCAGATGGCTTATTCCGGAGGTATGAAGCATGAAAGTGATAATCTTCTCTTAGCTCAAAGAGTTTTTAAATTTTTAAAGCGTGCTTTAGAAGCTGTTGATGTTTCTGCTCCATTCAGAGACCCAGAATGCAATACGGAGGATTGGGATGACCTGAAGCCTAGTTTCTGGGATGACAGTTCTAAAAAAGAACTCAGATATTTTGCAAGAACAGAGGGAGATATTAGAAATTTTCGGGGCAGGGAGTTTATAGATGAAGGGGTATGGACTGTTTTTGAACAAGATTATATTGGAGGACTAGTAATACCAAAATGAAAAAACAAATATTAATCACATTAATCTTTGCGAGTCTGATTGTTTTAATGGGGGTTAGTTTAGTTTCTGCCCTGAATATTGAAGATGTTTCAGTAAATCCGCAGGGAGTTGCTCCTGGAAAGAGTGTTGAGGTAAGAATCACTTTAGAGAACTCATTAGAGGAGGATGTGAGTGATGTTGAGGTTAGTCTGGATTTGAAGAGTGTTCCTTTTGCTCCAGAAAGAACTAGTGAGGCATTTTTTGATGAGATTGTTTCTGACAAATCTAAAGACGCAATTTTTAAGCTGAATGTTAATGCTGATGCAGAATCTGGGACATACAAAATCCCATTGGCAGTGAGTTATAAGATTGATAATATCACTAAGACAAAGTCTACATTTATTTCTATAACAATTAATGGAAAACCAAAATTAAGCTTAGCTTCTGATAATTACTTGCTTATTGGGAGAAACAAGCTAACAGTAAGGATAACTAACTCTGGGCTAGCTAAGGCAAGATTTTTAGAATTAGATGTTCTTGCTGCTGGAGGATTTAATCTTCTCTCTCCGAGCCGGGTTTATATTGGGGATTTAAATTCAGATGATTTTGATAGTTTTAGTTTTGATGTTTATGCAACTAATCCTGGAACAACCATTGTTCCAATAGAAGTGAGATATAAAGATTTTGAGAATAATGATTATGCAGAGAATTTTGATGTTCCTGTCAGGATTTACTCGCAGGAAGAAGCCCTTAGTTTGGGATTGGTGCAGAAATCAAATACTGGGGCTTATGTTGGCTTGATTATTTTTGTTATTATCTTATACATAATTTACAGAAAACTTAAAAAGTGGCTTAAGAACAGAAAGAAGAATAATAAGGAGATGGGGAAATGAGTGAAATGAAATTTAAAGAAGAGGTACATCCTGAAAGTCTATTAGATAACACATTGAGTTGGATAGGAAGAAACATACTTGTCTTTGGTTTGGGATTATTTTTAGGATTAGGGATAGAAGGGGATAGAATAAAACAATTTGAAAAAGAAAGAGATTATCAAATTCAAAGGGCAGAAGAAGCATATGGTTTGGGAGAGCATGCGGGGCATCTTATAGGGCGTGTCGAGGGATATAATCTTGGTTATAATGAACTTAAAGGGCAATTTACTGATAAAAGAAGTCGAGAAGTTAGTGTTAGTGAGTTGCGTGCTTTATTTGATCAACAAAGAGATGCTAATGGGAGGTAACTTTCATGATTTCTGATTATTTTTTAATAAGCCTAAAGAGCTTGAGAAAAAGAAGACTAAGAGCGTGGCTGACTATGTTGGGAATTATTATTGGGATTGCGGCTGTTGTTTCTTTAATTAGTTTAGGTGATGGATTAAGAACAGCAATTACCGGGCAGTTTGGAAGCTTGTCTACTGATAAATTAACTATCCAGAATTCTGGGACTGGTTTCGGGCCCCCTGGTTCAACAACAGTCAAAAAACTTACTTCACATGATTTGAATTTAATTAATAAAGTTAATGGAGTTGAATATGCTGTTGGAAGATTAATAAGAATTATTAAAGTAGAGTATAACAAGGCTGTTGATTTTTATTATGTAACTTCAATTCCTAATAATCAGAAGCAGATTGATTTAATTTATTCTTCGCAGAATTTAGAAGCTGAACAAGGGAAATTGCTAAATGCTGAAGAGACAGGGGTTGTAATTGGAAGTGAAATTGCAAAAGGAGATGCTTTTGATAAGGAAATTAATATTGGAACAACATTGAATATACAGGAAAAGAATTTTAAAGTAATTGGAATTTTAAAACCCTCAAGTTCTATACCAATTAATAATCTTATTCTAATGAGTGAAAAGGATTTAAAAGAAATTTTAAATATTGGAGATGAATATGACTTGATTGTTGCGCAAATTAATCAGAATCAAATAGAGCAAGTTGCAGCAAGTATTGAGAATAAATTAAGAAAAGACAGGGATGAGAAACTCGGAGAGGAAGATTTTTCTGTTCAAACACCCCTGCAGGCTGTTTCTAGTGTGAATACAATTTTGAATATTATTAATTTGATTGTGACTGGAATTGCAGCTATTTCTTTGATTATTGGGGGAATCGGCATAGCGAATACTATGTACACTTCAGTATTAGAAAGAAAAAAAGAGATTGGAATTATGAAAGCTGTTGGAGCTAAGAATTCTGATATCTTGCTGGTGTTTATGATCGAGTCTGGATTATTAGGTTTGATTGGAGGAATTATTGGAGCTTTGGTTGGAATGGGCATGGCATTTCTTGTTTCATCAGGAGCTAATGCTTCTTTTGGAGGAGATATAATTTCAGTTTCTGTTAATTATAGTTTATTACTGGGGGCTGTTGCATTCTCTTTTGCTGTGGGGCTTTTGTCAGGGTTAGCTCCGGCATATCAAGCTAGTAAATTAAAACCAGTTGATGCTTTGAGAGGTTGAGATGATGAAAAGACTTGATATAGTAACTATTGGGGTTTCTCTACAACAAGCGCAAGAGGTTGTTCAGGAGGCATTAGTCCATCCTCTAGATAAATTACTTTTACCCACTAAGTACGAACCTTATGCATATGAATTTAAGCCCGATACAAATGGCATCTCTGATGCCTTGGATACAGTAAATGATATACGAAAGAGGGATAAGAAAGATACAGATTTTACTTTAGTTTTATGGGACCTTAGACAAAGTGTAGCATATAAAGTTTATAGATTGGTTACTTCCCATACAAATCCTCTTACTCTGGCTCATGAATTAGGCCACGTGCTGGGTTTGGAGCATCCTTCTGCTAATTGCAATCACTTTGCTTACGAAAGAAAATGTTTTTCCTGTGAGCATAGGAGGAATATTCTGGGTTGCGGTAGAGGAGAAGATGGCAAAGAATTCTCTTTAAATGAATGTTATTGGTCTGATTTAGATTTAGCGAAGTTAGGTTTTCCAAGAGATAAGGCGGAGGAAAGAAGATGATTGGAAATTTAGATAGTTATTTCAGATGGCAGGAGGGCTTTTGCGCAGAGAGTTGGTTAGAATGATACAAGATTACTTTAAACTCGCGCTGAAAAACTTGGGGAAGAGAAAACTTAGAAGCTGGCTGACTGTAATTGGGATTATAATTTCAGTTGCAATTATATTTGTTCTGATTAGTTTAAGTGTAGGACTAAGTGATGCAATTAATGAACAATTTCAGATGCTTGGAAGTGATAAATTTTTTATAATGCCTAAAGGACAGATGGGGGCTCCTGGAACTGGGGGGGCTGTTGAATTAACAACTGAAGATGTTGATATTATTGAGAAGGTTGGAGGGGTAGGGGATGTTTCTGAAATTGTGGCTGGAAACGGGAAAATTGAATTTAACAAAGAAACAAGATATTTTTTTGTTGTGGGAATTCCTATTGAGGATATGGGTTTGTATACAGAAAGCACGAGCTTAACGATTATAGATGGAAGAAATTTAAAACAAGAGGGAAAAAGAGAGGTTTTACTGGGATGGGATTATGAATTTGGGAATGTTTTTGAGAAACCAGTCAGGCCTGGAAATAGTTTTCTAATCAATGATGAGGAATTTAAAGTTGTTGGGATAATGAGCAGAGTTGGGAATCCCCAGGATGATAAGAATGTGATTATCCCTTATGAAGATTTTAGAGAATTATTTAATTCTGGGGATAGAATAGACCAGATAGTTGTGCAGGTTCAGGAAGGGCAGGATATCAATGAAGTTGCTGATGCTGTTAAAAGAAGATTAATGAAGTTCAGGGATGTTGATGAGAAAACAATTGATTTTACAATTTCAACGCCTGAAGAGCTTTTAGCAAGTTTTAGCATAATTCTGAATATCATAACAGGATTTTTAGTTGGTGTTGCTGGAATCTCTCTCTTAGTAGGTGGAATTGGAATTGCAAACACAATGTATACCTCGGTGTTAGAAAGAACTAAAGAGATTGGAACTATGAAAGCTGTTGGAGCTAAGAATTCTGATATATTATTAATATTTTTAATTGAGTCTGGATTATTAGGGTTAATCGGAGGAATTATTGGATTAGGTTTGGGATTTGGAGTTGCAAAGATAGTTGAGTTTATTGCAGTTAATCAACTTGGGACAACTTTGCTAAAAGCTGCTGCTCCGTTATGGCTAAGTCTTGGAGTTTTAGGATTTGGATTTTTGATTGGCGCGGTTTCTGGAGTTGCGCCTGCTTATCAGGCAAGCAAGTTAAAAACTGTTGATGCTTTGAGGTATGAATAAAAATCAAGCTTGGGCTATCTTGTCTGGGCTTGCTTTTTCCTCTAATCTTGATTGGCTAAAATCTCCATTTCTAAGAGCGCGCGCAATTATTCCACAAGTTAAACTTTTATTGCCAGTATCTGCGCTGATGCAGATAGAATCATAACTCATATCGCAGGTTATTCTTACATGATAAACTTCTCTGTCTACTGCTTGAGATTTATCTGCTCCCTTACCTAATTGACTTCTTAAAACCCAGTCAGTTATAAAATCTTCTAATAGCTCTGGACGGATATTTGTAGAAACATTTGCTGAATCTTCTTTTAAGTTATACTCTAAATCACAGTATAGGTCTATCATCTTCTTCAAATCTTTCCTGAGTTTTTAAGCATTGTTGCAATTCAGTTAGTACTGATTAATTTTTGTTGTAAAAAATCGTGATAAAACTTTTGTGAAAAGGTTTAAAAAGACAGCAGACTAAAAAAAATGATTAAACGAGGAAAAAGAGATAAAAATGGGGAAGTGTATTTATTGCAAGGATTGTATTGAGGATGACAGAGCAGTGGATGTCTGTGATTCATGCGGGAGAAGAGTTTGGGGAGACAAGATGTTTTCTGCAATAAAAGATAATATGTCTGATTCTAGGAGCAGGGGAGATTTAGAACAGGGAAATGTTAGTTCTGGAGCCTGCGCAAAGATGAAAGTCTAGGAAACACTTACTCCTTGGCATTCGTAAGGTTTAAAATAAACCTTTAAGAAAGGTTTCCAAAAGTAAACACTTACTCCTTGGCATTCGTAAGGTTTAAAATAAACCTTTAAGAAAGGTTTCCAAAAGTAAACACTTACTCCTTGGCATTCGTAAGGTTTAAAAACCGGTTTATTTTAGGGTGGGAATGGAAGAAAGCGATGGGAAGGTGCTCCTAAGCGGCTTTGACCTGGATGAATCTGAGATGGTCATTGCAAACAATGTAATAAAGAATTACGAGCACAAAATAAGCGAAAGAACTTCCTATGACTATCTAAGACTAAGGCTTAGAAAAAGCCGAAAAGCGAAGACCTTTCTACATCAAGTAGAAGGCGAGCTGAAGATAAAGAATAAGAGATTTGGCGCCAAGGAAGATGGCTATAACTTATTTTCAGTTCTCGCAGAGGTTTTAGAAAAGCTGTTGAACGAGCTAACGCACACTTTAAGAACAGCAAGACAGTAAATTTCCAATGAAAGTTGGAAGAGGAGACTTAATATGAAAAAGAAAAAACAATTAAGGACTATTGGGAAAGTAAAACTTAGTGAGTACTTCAAAGAGCTTAAGGAAGGAGATTTTGTAGCCCTTGTAAAAGATGCGAGTCATGCCTCGAACTTTCCTGACAGAATTCACGGAATAACTGGGGTGATTGAGGGAAAGAGGGGAAAGGCTTATATAGTAAGAGTAAAGGATTTTAATAAGGAGAAAAGACACATTGTTCAATCAATCCACCTTAAAAAATTAAAATGACAGTTAAAGAAATGAAAGCATTGAGTATGGCTGAAGCGAGCCAGCACATAGAGAATGAAGAATTAAATGCATTTATCAAGAAGTTCAGCAAGACTAAAGAGAGTGATGCAGAGAAGCTCAGAGCTGAGATAGAGAAACTTGGAAACATAAAGGTTAAGGAAGAAGATATTGCTAAAATAATTGACATTCTCCCGGAAGATGCCCAGGATCTTGCCAAGGTCTTCACCGATGTAATCCTTGATGAGAAAGAGACTTCTCAAATAATTGAAATTGTTAAAAAATATAAATGATTAATATAAATATCAGTTTCATTATTTAAACACATAACAAAAACTTGAACATGGATAAAGAAGAACACGCAATAGTGCTTGATTACCTCCCGTATGGATATCCTCTAGAAGGAAAAATGCTACCTGTGGCTCAGGCTATTGGGATGAATAATTTTGTTCTTCTGCAGCTGGTTCCTAGAAAAGGAATAAAACTTGAATTAGCAGAGAAGGTTTATATTGGTGAGGGAAAGAGGGATAAGATATATTACATACTTGGAAGACTTCCCAGAGAAAAGCTGACTGAGACTGCAAAGCTGCAATTGCAGGAGTTTATCAGCAGTGTAATTAATGAACAAGAGAAGAAGTTTGTTGAGTTTTTTAATAATGCTGGCGCAATAAACACTAGGCTTCACCAGCTAGAGCTTTTACCTGGCTTTGGTAAGAAGCATATGGAAGAGGTTCTTAAAGAGAGAAAAGAGAAACCATTTGAGAGTTTTGAAGATATAAAAACAAGGATACCCAGTCTGCCAGACCCAAAGAAAGCAGTTGAGAAGAGGATTATTGAAGAACTAACACAGATGGAGAGGCAGAGTTTATTTGTAAAATAAGAAATAGCAAATTGTAAAATGTCTACTCCATTTCACAATTCAAAATATAAAATAAGAAATAGCAAATTGTAAAATGTCGGAACAAGAAGCAAGAAAACACGAACAAAAACTAGAGAAAGAGAGCAAGGATAAAAAGCATGCTCCAAGAATTGAGAATGAAGAGAGATTAATCAGAATTCTGGCCACAGACATCCCGGGAAGCAAGAAGATTTTTGTCGGGCTGGTTAGAATAAAGGGAGTTTCGTGGAGTTTTGCCAATGCTATCTGCACAGTGCTTGGAATTGACAAGAATAGAAAAATTTTAAGTTTAAGCAAGGAGGAGATTGAGAAGATTGCTGATTTTATCAAAAATCCAAAGTTGCCATCATTTTTACTTAACAGGAGAAATGATTTTGAGACAGGAAACACACTTCATTTAACAGGGAGTGACCTTGACCTTCAGAAAGAGTTTGATATAAAGAGGCTTAAGAAAATAAGAAGCTACCGTGGATGGAGACACGCAACAGGGCAGCCTACGCGGGGACAGAGAACAAAATCTCACTTTAGGGCAAGAGGCAAGAAGAAAGCAGTTGGAGTAAAGAGTAAATCTCCGAGGGGGAAGTAGACAAAATGATAAAAATGTTCGATTTAAGAGGTAAATCTTCACATGATAAAAATAAAATTTTTAAATGTTCGATTTAAGAGGTAAATCTTCACATGATAAAAATAAAATTTTTAAATGTTCGATTTAAGAGGTAAATCTTCACATGATAAGAAAACACAAGAGATATTCAAGACCGAGAAAAGCTTATGATATAAACAGAATAGGCGATGAAAATAAGCTTGTTGCTAGATACGGGCTGAAGAACAAGAGAGAGATTTGGAAAGCAGAAGCTAAGATTGACAATATAAGGGGGCAGGCAAAAACACTTATCACAGCAAGCCAGGAAGAACAGCAGAAATTGATAGATAAGTTAAACAAGATTGGGTTGAATGTAGGAAGGATTGCAGATATTCTAGCACTAAAAAAGGAAGACTGGCTTAAGAGACGACTACAGAGTGTTTTAATTGAGAAAAATCTGGCAAAAACACCTAAGGGGGCGAGACAGATGATTGCTCACAAGCATGTTGCTATCTCTGGGAATATTGTTAACATTCCGAGTTATGTTGTGCCTGTAGAAGAAGAGGATAAGATTGAGATTGTTAGATTGAAAACTCGCGAGATGAGAAAAGTTGAGAAGAAGGATGTTGGGAGGGTGGAAAATGGCTAGTGGTAATCAGCAAACAGCTAATGAGCTGAGAATGATTGGAGAGAAAGAAAAGAAAGAAGACAGAGAAGAAAAGACAAAAAAGAGAGGAGAGGAAGTTGCAGGCATTGCATATATATTTACTTCTTTTAATAATACAATTGTTCATATTACTGATTTGTCTGGACATACTCTCTCAAGGATTTCTGGAGGCATGATTACTAAGCACGATAGACTTAAGGCAAATCCTACTGTTGCAATGTTTGTTGCAAAGAAGGCTGCAGAGATGGCTAGAGAGCAGGGAGTTAATAGTTTGTATGTAAGAATAAGGTCTAATACTGGGAGCACAGGGGTTGGGCCTGGAGCACATGCTGCTGTGAAATCACTAACTAGAGAGGGAATGAGAGTTATAAGCATAGTTGACACTACAAGAGTGCCAAGAGGTGGACCAAAGAAGAAAGGCGGGAAAAGGGGAAGGAGAGTATAAATTTATAAATGAAATTTAAGAGATAGTAACATGGTAAGAGTAATACAAAAAGATAAGGAGAAGCTGGTTTTTTCAGCAGAGATTAAAGAGAGCTTAGCAAATGCCATAAGGAGAAGCGCATTAGAGATTCCGATATTAGCGATTGATGATGTTGAGATTTACAAGAATGATTCTGCATTATATGATGAGATAATCGCGCATAGACTTGGATTGGTTCCACTAAAATATGATGGGGATTTAGAGCTAAGAGAGGATTGCTCATGCAAGGGAGAGGGTTGTTCAAAGTGCAGTGCGCAGTTAAAATTGCAGGCAAGTGGCCCGGGGCTTGTTTATTCTAAGGAATTGAAAGGCAAGACAGATGTGGTTTATGAAGGTATTCCAATAACACTTTTAAGAGAGAATCAGGAATTAGAGTTAGTTGCAACAGCGGTTTTGGGAAAGGGGACAGAGCATGCAAAGTTCTCACCAGGGTTAGTTTACTATAGAAATCTCGCTGAAATTGAATTTAAAAATTGCGAGGCTTGCAAAGAGTGTGTTGAAGCGTGCCCTCTTGGATTAATACAACTAGAAGGGAAGAAGGCAAGTGTGAAAGATGTTTGGAAGTGTGATATGTGCGAGGCTTGTGTTGTGGCTTGCAAGAAGAAGGGAAGCGGAGAGATAAGTGTGAAGCCCTCGAAAGAGATAGTTTATTTTATTGAATCATTTGGACAGATTGATGCTAAGGAGATTTTAAGCGAAGCAGTCAAAGCACTAAAGCTCAACCTGAAGAAGGTTGAAAAGGCATAACCGTTATATTATCAAAATTAAATACTCACAAAACCAATTTTCGGATTTGTTTGTAAAAATGTGTTTTGTTCAGCGGGGATGCCGGAGCGGTCAAACGGGCATGGCTAAGGACCATGTGGCTTAGTGCCTACGAAGGTTCGAATCCTTCTCCCCGCATCTTGATAAAAATGTTAAGCAAAACAAAAATAAACAGGAAATTGGAAAGAAAGACATCTAGCGAGATAGTTGAAACTATACTTGCTGCTAAGAAACAAAAGGCTTGGCTGAAGATTGCTAATTTAATCTCTGCTCCTCGGAGAAAGCAGGCATCTGTTAATCTTAACTCTATTGACGAACAGACAAAAGAGGGAGACACTATTCTTGTCCCTGGAAAAGTTTTGGGAACTGGGAATGTGAGCAAGAAGATAAGGGTTGCTGCACTATATTTTTCAGAAGATGCTAGAAAGAAATTGAAAGACAAGAAGTGCGAGATAGTTTCAGTTAGAGAGGAAGTAAAAGTAAATCCAAAAGCGCAGGGAATTAAGGTGTTAAGATAAGGTCATGAACCCAACCTTAAAGGGATGGGCTTGTAAGTGACGACTTACAACGCAAGTTATGACTACCATAAGTTATAAGGAGAAAAGAAAATGCAATTAAAAACTACGAGAAACGAGCTAAAAGCACCAGAGAACGCTTCACTAATTCTCTGCTCTGCCAAAGAATCGTTAAATTTGAAGAGTTTAGAAACTACTGAAAACATCAGTGAGAACTCTATGCTTGTTTCTCATTTGGGAAGTGGGTATAACTTGAACGAAAGTTCAGCCAGTATGTCTGGAAGAATATTTGTTTTGAGTTTTACAGGAAAGCCTCTGACACCTTGCAAGCCTCAGAAAGCAAGAAAGCTACTTATCGGGGGAGTAGCAAAAGTCGTCTGGAATAAGTTTGGAGAGTTTGGAATACAGATGTTAATTCCAACAAGAGAAGAAATACCTAAAACAGTTTTGGGAATTGATACAGGAACTAAATTTGAAGGTTTGAGCTTGATTGTAGGAAAAGAAAACAAACTAAATATCATGTGGCTATTGCCAGACAAAAAGACAATAGTAAATAAATTAGAACTAAGAAGGCAATTAAGAAGAGCAAGAAGATGGAGAACTTGCAGAAGAAGAGTTTGTAGATTTGATAATAAGAGCAGAGAAGGATTTATTGCACCAAGTCAATTGATGATGGTTCAAAGTAGATTAAAAGCAATCAATGAATTTTTCAAATGCTATCCAATAAACAAAGTTGCTATTGAAGATGTCAAGTTCAATCACCGAGATAATAAATGGGGAAAGAACTTTTCAACTATTGAAATTGGGAAAAATATGATTAAGGCATTTATTATTGGAAAAGTCGGCAGAGATAATTACATTACTTTTGAAGGATTTGAAACTGAACAAATAAGAAATAAATTAGTATTAAAGAAATCCTCGAACAAAGCTTCAGAAACGTTTAACTCTCATTGTGTTGATAGCTTTTCAATCGCTTCTGAATTATCCAATGCAGAACCCAACTTCAATATAAAAGTTGTTGATGATACTTATAGACCTACAAGAAGAAGGTTACATGATACTCAGCCAAAGAAAGGAAATATAAGAGAAAAATATTCGACAGGGAATTTTAAAGGAATAAGAAAAGGAACAATCTGTGAATTTGGTCAGATTGTTGGCGGAACAAAGAAAACACACTTTATAAGAAATTCAGATAACAAAAGAATTGGAAGAACTAATGTTAATTGGATGTCTCATAATTTTAAACTAAAAACGGAGGCATTTTTCCTCCCAACCATAAATGGATTGGGTATCCAAAATGCACGATTTAAATGAAAAGCAAAGAAACAGCAAAAAGTGAAGAATTAGTTATTAATGGAGAGAATGAGGTGCTTGGGAGAGTTGCTTCTTTTGCAGCTAAACAGGCATTGCAGGGCAAGAGTGTTGTTGTTGTGAACTGTGAGCATATTTTAGTTTCTGGAAACAGGGCAAATATAATTGATAGATATTTAGTTACGAGGAGAAGAAATGCTGTCAAATTTCCCTCTGTTCCTGAGAAAATAGTTAAGAGGACTATCAGGGGAATGATAAAATATAAGTCTGGGAGAGGGGCTGCTGCATTTAAGAAGTTGAGATGTTATAATTCTGCGCCTGCTAGCTACAAAGATGCTAATGCTGTGAAGTTAGGAAATAAGAATATTGATATGATGGATTTAAAAGAGTTGGGAAGAATGCTAAAGGCAGGGAGAATTGACTAGGATGGAAGGGAAAATCATTGTGTCTGGAAAGAGAAAAGAAGCTATTGCGCGCGCAGTGATTAAAACTGGGAGCGGGAAGATTAGTGTAAACAATGTTCCGTACATTCATCTGGAGATGATTAAGAGACTAATGATTGAAGAACCAGTGAGAATTGCAAAAGAGAATTTTGGTGATTTAAAATATGATATAGAGGTGATTGTGAAAGGCGGGGGGCAGGAGGGCCAGATTGAGGCTGCGAGACTCGCAATTGCAAGGGCATTTGTTGCTGCTATGAAAAAAGATGATTCAAAAAAAGCTGAGCAGTTAAGAAAGGCGTATCTTATGTATGACAGAACTCTTTTAGTTGCAGATATAAGAAGAAAAGAGGCTTGCAAGCCCGGAGATTCCAAGGCGAGAAGCAAGAGACAGAAATCTTACAGATAATTATTTTATTTCTTTTTAGGAAGTTAGACTCCTCGTGGGGTCCTCGAACCTTAGGTTCAAGTCTCCAAAGTCTTATCGAAGCTGAAGTCTGGGGAGCACCTAACTATCTGTTTCGGGGAGCGTTTAACTAGCTATTTTTTGAGAAAAAACGGGGAGCACTTAACTAACATTAAATCTTAAAATCTTCTCCATTTAAAGCATAATTACTATTTCCATTTTCTATAATCTCTT
>JAHIEM010000061.1 GCA_018901625.1 Nanobdellota archaeon | reverse complement strand
TTTACATAAGCGAGAAATGCTTTATAAAACTTTCTTTTCGTCGTTCGTGCCCCATCTCTTTTATTAATAATTCTCGCTGAAAGCGAGACTATCTTTCGTGCTTTTTCCGTCGGGTGGGGGTGGTATTAAGAGCAAATTATCGAGTAATAATTTTACCTAATTATGTTAG
The DNA here is from genome assembly GCA_018901625.1 of Nanobdellota archaeon. Classification (GTDB taxonomy): domain Archaea; phylum Nanobdellota; class Nanobdellia; order Pacearchaeales; family GW2011-AR1; genus JAHIEM01. The sequence goes on along the minus strand of JAHIEM010000061.1, from coordinate 10,272 downwards.
GCTCTTCACTCCTCGAACTTGACCCGCCGAATGACAATGAGGCTGGCTGGAGAGTTCAGAGCTGAGGGAACGAGAAATTATGAAATAATTTTGAAGAGTTAAAATACAATTTGTGGCGGGTGGGAAAATCGTAGATTTTCCATAGTATTAGAGAAAGTTGTTGGCGTTATTAGTTTGGAAAATCAATCAGCACTTCATAATTATTTTTAATCATCACTCCTGCACCACAATTCAGATATATTTTGCTACATTCTTCATTACAGCTAAATCCGACTGACCAAAATTCCTCTTCGGTTCTAGTGTCCATTCTCTTTTCTGCTGCACTAAAAATTAAACAGCCTTCTAGATAAAATGCTTCCTCTGAAATTTTTAATGCTTCCTCTGCAGTTGTTTTAGCTGATTCTTCATTGAGGTTTGAAAATGAAGTGGATGTAATAAGTGAAGAATTTCCCACTTTATAGCCATAAAGAGTCTCTTTCCATTGGGAATTTTGGTTATAGAAATAAATACTTGCAGCAATTACTAAAACTAAAGCTAAAATTCCGAGTATTAAGTATTTGCTCTTCATGTTTTATTTCAAATTAAGCATATATATAAACATTCTGATAACTTCAAGGCTGTTTGAAGTTAGCCAACAACTTTCTCCGTTCTAGGGGTGGAGGTCGGGGGAACAAATTGTATTTTAATTGAGCCTAATTATGTTAGTTTCTCCTATCCCCCAATTCGACCTCCAAAATTGGAGATTTTGAGAGCTGGAGAATTGAGTGCTGAGAGGATTTGCGAGTGTTTCTAAAATTTGTTTGAGCAAAAGTTTACAAGTATGCGGGGGGTCGGGGGAGGTTTTGGTGGGAAGGTGTGCCTATAGAGTAGTTACATATAGAAAGATTTAAATAGACTAATCTCTGGCAAATAGGATGAGAGAATATACATTTTATAAGGAGATTGACATATATTTAAATTGTGGTAGCGAAGACGAAGTTAAAGAAGAAACAACTTACACTTGTCAACCATCAAGGCGCCCTGAATTAGGAAGACCAAGAGATAGTCTACAGCAAGCATTCCAAGAATGGGCCGCGGATTTTAGACCTAGTGATAATATTACTACAATCCCGAAAAGAGAAGTTGTTTTAATGACTCCACGACAACATTATAGATTGAGATTACCATTAAGTCCGCAGGAAATGGAAGAAGTAAACACCTTAAGAGATCGTAAAGGAAAGTAAATCTTTCTCGTTAGGCACTCCTTCCGTTCGTTAATTCTAAATAATTCAACATCAGTTGAACACTCTAGGGGAAAGCATACTTGTAAATTGAAACTAATTATGTTTATGCACGGAAGCCAAATTTGAAGTTTATACTGGCTATAATGCCGGGATTTGAAAAATGATTTGGATGTTTTCTTTTGAAAGTTACAGCTTAGTTATTTATACTATTTTCTGCTTTTAAGTTTATGAGCTACACGCCTTTAGATGTAAACAAGGCAGTTCGTAAGGAATGCGAGAGAAGGGGGTATTCTGAGAGAACTATTAAAACATATCAGATGTGCATTAAAAAGTTCTTGAACTCTTGTGGGAAGGAATTGGGAGTTGTTGGTAGGAAAGATGTTATTGAATTTTTACAAAGTTTAAAAGAAAAAGGTGCTTCTGGGAGCACATTAAATGTTTACCATATGGCGGTTCGCTTTTTGATAGAGGATATTCTAGACAAGAGAATAAAGTTGAATATAAAATACTCCCGCAGGCCTGAAAAACTTCCTAGAGTTCTGACAAAAGAAGAAATCAGAAAACTTATTGGAAAGATTTGCAATTGGAAACATAGATTAATGATTGAGTTAATGTATGGTGCTGGCTTGCGTGTTTCAGAGGTTATTAATTTGAGAGTTAAGGATTTGAAAATTGATAAGAACTTTGGTTTTGTTCGCAGTGGAAAGGGGAATAAGGACAGAATGTTTATTCTGCCGAGGATTGTAAGTGAGAAAATAAAAAATTTGATTGAAATTGAGAAGCTAGCTGAAAATGATTTTCTTTTTTTGACTAATAAGCGAGAACAATACTCTGCTCGTTCTCTTCAGGAGATTGTGAGAAAGGCAAGTAAAGAAGCTGGATTATCTGGAGTACACTGCCACACTTTAAGGCACTCGTTTGCAACTCATTTAATTGAACAAGGGCAGACAGCGGGCGAGGTACAAAGTTTGCTTGGACATAAATCACCTGAAACAACTTTTATATATCTTCATACTGCTGCTCCAAATATGATAAGAATAAAATCTCCTCTTGATAGCTAACTAAAAATAAATTTACCGAATCCTGACTGTTTCAAGATTTCTCGGGCAGACTGTCTCTATCCTGTTAAGTTTGTAAATTGCGCTTGCAAGATCTATGCACTTGCTGGCCTCGCCGTGATTGATTATAATTTTCTTAGGCCTGGGATTTGAATGATTCACAAATGCTAGAAGCTGGTTTCTTCCTGAATGGGCTGTTAACCCGTTAATTGTATGGACTTCGAAATTCACTTTAACATCTTCTTCTTTTCCCTCAGAAGACATTTTTACTTCTGTTATTCCTTCCTGAACTTGTCTTCCTAAACTGCCAACTCCCTGATAACAGACAAATACTATGCTGTTTCTTTTATTACCTGCGAATTCTCTGAAATATTCTACTGATGCTCCTCCCTGCAACATTCCAGAAGTTGCAAGAACGATGCAGCTTCCTCCTTCAAACACTTTCTTTCTCTCCTGAGAAGAGCCTACTCTCTGGAAAGCATCTGATGAGAAAGGATTTTTATCCTGAAATATCATGCTCCTTACAGTGCTTGATAAAAAATCAGGGTAGGCTGTGTGAATCGCATTAATATCCCATATCATTCCATCAATGTAAATTGGAATTGGCGGGAGAAGCCCCTGCTTAACTGCATCATCAATTATCAGCATTGTTTCCTGAGCTCTGCCTAATCCTAACTCAGGAATTAGAACTTTTCCCTCTCTTTCAATTGTCTTTTTGATTACATCTATTAGCTGCGCTTCTGAGTCTCTTCTTTGCGGAAGAACATCTTCTTTTGCTCCGTATGTTGATTCTATTATCATTGTTTCAACTCTCGGAAAGCTTGTTACTGCAGGGTCTAGTAATCTAGTTCTCCCGTATTTCATATCTGCTGTGTAAACTAGATTATGCAATCCGTTTCCTATATTCAAGTGGACCATTGCTGCACCTAAGGCGTGTCCTGAATTGCAAAAAGTTAATCTCACATCAGGGGTGATGTCAGTAACTTCATTGAAATCTAAGCAAATTGAATGCTTAACCATTTCTTTTATGTCTGATGAAGCAAATAAAGGAGATGATGCTTTTTTGTAAGCTACTCCAATAAAGTCCAGAGCTAGCAGGGCTGCAATATCTCTGGTTGGCTGAGTCATATAAACCGGGCCTTTGTACCCCATTTTGTATAGATACGGGAGAAGCCCTGAATTATGAACTATTATGTTGCCTGCAACAAAATTATGATTTTCAACTTCTATGTCTACTAAATATTCATAAGGGTTTTCTCTTTCAGTTATGCTTGTTATTCTTTCCCAAGTCACATTAAGAGAAAGAAGATTTCTTAAAGTTTGAATATTGTTTTGTGTCTGTAAAATAACTGATGAGATTCTTTCCCTTATAAAGGAAGATAAAACCGAGACATATGCTTCTGAGAGGATAGTTTTCTCTTCAATCTGCTGAACTTGATGTAGTTTCAACCCTGTCATAATACTCGCTTCTTTTCTTGTAATGCTTAATAAATGCCTTAGAGCATAAAGATTTGCATTTGAGTAGTTAGAATTTAGAACTGATATCCTTTCTTCAAGAAAACTTACTAACTTTGAAACAGTTTCTCTTGTAGCGTATCCTTTTCCTCTTCTAAACAAATCAAGCAGACACATTGGAAGAAGACTTGATAGTTTTGGGCTGTTATGAATCCTTCCAAGCATTCCTGCCTGTTTTAAGATGTTTCTTAAATCTGGAGAGGTCAAGGGAATTAAATCTTGTTTTTTGAAATCCTGCCCTATTTTTGCTAAGTTTTCCAGCCTTTCTTGTTTTGCTAACGAAGAAAATCCTATTTTTTTATGAAATTGAGATATGCTAAACATGCTGTTTAAGCAGATTGTGTCATCTTTCTTTATGTTTGATGGAATTCCCTCAAGAGAGAAAAGATACTGTAATGATTCGAGCATATTCCTGCTAAAAGAGCATATTTTTATTATTTTTGTTGCACTTCCATCAGCATCTGCAAATCCCCGCAAAAATGCCCTTCTTATTTCTTTGGAAGACTCTCTGATTTTTTCAGGAACGCAGATATTATTTGTCATTAAGAACGCTTCTGGAAAGTTATCCTCTAAAAATCTGATTATTTTTACATTATTTATTTCTAAAACGAATGCATTTTTTGTTTTGTCAGAATGATGCCCTATTATTGCATCATGATTAAAGATGTTTTTAACTAATTTTTTGTGGTGCTCTAGCAGCTGTATGGATGCATCTGTCAGCCTTAGAGAAAATTCTGAGGATTTGTGCCCGTCTCCCATGAAGTATGCTAAAAATTCTGCGAGTTCTGGGGTTAATTCTGTTGGAAGAGAAACAATATCCTTTCTTCTTGAGTCATATTCAACATCCGTATTAAGCAAAATCTTGTTTTTTGAAATTTCCGGCTTGTGGAGAATGTTTGAGGGAATGAGCACATCTTTTTTTAAGTCTGATGCCTGCACTTCTTTTAATTCTAAATTTTCAAAACTGAAAAATCTGTGGTTTGGAGAAGATTCTATACTTGAATAAGGGGTTTTTATTGTCAAGACAGACTTATGTCCTGTTGTTTTGGTCTTCTCTGTACATCTTGATTTGATGTACTTGCCAGTTTTCCAATCAAGAGAAACTATTTTTTCTCCTACACTTATTTCATCTATTTTTTTATATCCCTCATCTGTAAGCACTGGAAAATGGGGAGGAAGACAATGGTCTAAATGAGCGTGGCTTAGAATTACTGCATCAAGCTGTTCTATATTAAATTCTGGGACATCAAAATAAGGAAACCTTTCTGAGTTGTGCGCAGCAACATTAATTCCGCAGTCTAGAAGAATCTTTGAGACTGGTGTTTGCAGGAGCAAACACGATCTTCCAACCTCTCTTCCTGATCCAAGAAAAGTTAATCTAACCCACTCATTTACTTTTTCAGGATTCCACTCATTGTAGATTTTCTTTCCTATGTTATTTAAGAATTTCTTTCTGTATGAATTGTTTTCATATAAAACTTCTCTGATGTTCTCTGTTATCTGGCTGGGTATTGCAGGGGAGCGCTGTATCTGGGGCATCCATAGGGTGCTTTTTCTTATCTCCTGAAGAAGGCTTCCTTGCTTTCCAATTACTAGCCCTGGTTTTTTTGCCTCTATAACCACTATGCTCCTCTGAATATCGAAGATTATGTTTGTTATTTCTGCTTCTTTAGGAACTAGTTTTCTTATTGTTTCTTCTGTTTCTTCTTTTTTCTTGAGAATTTTTTCATCAGATCTTAGTTCTATTCTTTTCTTAATCTTGTCTACGACTGCCTTTATTTGTGACTCACCCTCTTTGAAAAAGTTCTCATTATTTGTGTATAAAACTATGTTTGCGCCTTCAAATCCTGCACTGCTAATTTCTTTTGGAAGCTCATCCAATATGTTTTTTATTATGTCCATGCCGAACAACCTCCGGTTTTCATCAGAAATCTCTGATTTCTGAGTGTGCTCAGGAATAGGAAGTATTCCTGACATCTGGCTATTTTTCCCGCTGATATTGTGCTCAGGGCTGATGTTTCTTTCATTAATTTATCTCCTTTCCTAGAAGAATTTTTGATTATGATTTGTGATGTTTATCTGAAATTTGGCTCAATTGTCTGATTAACTACTTGTTTTATTCCATCTTTGGTTATTGTGAATATGTCTATGCCGTTCCCAGAACCTATATCTCTCTGGGTTGAAGATTTTATTGCCTCGAGAGCAAGTTCTGCTCCTTGTTTTACATTAATATCTTTTTTGTACTGCCTTTCTAATAATCCGAGTATGAATGGCATTCCACTTGAGAAGTTTGCATCATAATCTTCAACCTGGGCAATGCTTCCTGCTGGCTCAATTGTGTATAATTCGAAAGTTCCGTCTTCATTATGGCCTGCGACAAGGGTTCCTGCTATGCTCGGAATTGTTGAGAACTGCCTTATATTCCTAAATGAAAGCATTGCAAAGAGATTAGCTGCTTCTTTTACACTTGGCCTGACTTTGCTCTTTAGTTCTTTTATTCTGAGCTCTGCTGCTACTATTTTTTGCAGCATCTGGATATCTGATGCCATGCCTGTTCCTGAAGCTACAAGATAGTCATTTATTTTTACTGTCTTTTGAGTATTCTTAGACATTACAAGATTGCCTGCTGTTGCTCTCCTGTCTGACGCCATTATGATTCCATCTTTGCAGACAATTCCGAGAATACTTGTCCCTGACTTTAATACGTTATTCTTTAATTCTTCTTCCATCTTATTGGTTTAAGAAACACCTAATACCTCTCCCAGAATCTAACAGATAGTGAGAACATGGGGTTTATAAACTTTATGATTCGACTCTCGTTACTCCCTGCTCTTTCTTGAATTTTATGATATTCTCTACAAAGCTTTCAATCTTTGACTCGTGAGAAACTAGAATTAGCTGCTTGACTTTTAACTGGCTTAGAACATCGCGCATTTTGTCTAACTGCTGTTCTGAAAACCCGTCTGTAGGCTCATCCAGGATAACTATGTCTTTGGTTTTTATTTTTGACAATAAGCTGTTTATGGTTTGATTTAGTGCAAGCCTGTATGCTAGAGCTATTGCTGTTCTCTCTCCCCCTGAGAGAAAATTATAATCCAGTTCATAATCTTGCTGTTCTATTACTGGGGTGAATGAATCGTCTAATCTAACTGTGAATATTTCAGGAACGAGAATATTAAACCACTCATTGAAGAGCTTGGAAAACTCTTCTCTTAGCCTGAGAAGAACATTCATCTCTGTAAACGAGATTATGTCAAGGAATGTAGTTGTGAGCCAGTCTTGCAAGCTTAGCAAGTATCCCAGCTTTTTCTTTATCTCTTCTTTTTCAGATATCTCCTTATCTAGCTCGAGGATTTCCTGGCGAGTGAGTTCTAATTCTTTTTTTGTTCTTTCTGATTTTATCTCCTCCATCTGTTCTTCCCTGCGCGCGTTTTCCAGTTCTTTCTCTTTTGCCTTGAAGATTGTTTCATACTTTGATAGATTAAAGATTGAGGATTTAAGAGAGTCTATGTGGGTTTCGAGCATGTTAAAATCCTTCTCAATTGAGGATTTCTGCGCTTCTATCTCTGATATTCTGGTTTTCTTTTCACTAAGCGCCTCGAGCTTGACACGTGTCAGCTTTAACTCCGATATTCTTGCCTCTTTTTCCTGAATATTTTTCTTGAGAGATTCTATTTCTAAACTTGCCTTGGTTTTTTCCTGGTCTAATTCTAAAATCCTGCTCTTGTTTGAAGATATTTCAGAGTCAAACTTGTTGATTATGTTTGCCTTGTGAGTTGAGTTAACATCCTGCAAACAGGTAGGGCACAAGTCTATTTTAGAGATGTTTTGTTTGACTCTTTCACTGTTTAGATTGCTCATGTTTACAGAAGATATCTGGCCTGATATCTCCATATATTTCTGATTGAGAGTATCTACCTGCTTTTTGATATCTTCCCGAGAGTTTTCCAGACTAGCAAGTTCCTGCTCATTAAACATGAGCTTTTCAAGCTCTAGAATTTGAGTTTTTAATCTCTCTTCTTCTTTTGTCAGTGAGAGAACTAGCTCTCGTTTCCCAAAGAGAATAGCCTGGGTCTTTCCAATTTCATTCTCTAATCTCTTTTTGTCATCCATCTTTTCCTGAGTCTCCTTTATACTTGACTCAATCTGCTTTCTTGATTCTGTTTTAACAGCAAGTTCTTTATCTATTGAAACCAGCTCGAGAAGCAGCTTTTCTATTATCTCTGATTTCTGGATTTTGCGGGATTTTTTAGATTCTAAATCAAGTATCATTGCTTCTTTTGATTTTGTCTCTTCTCTGAGTTTTAGACGAATGATTTCTGCATTCTCCTTTATTCTTTTGTATTTGTCTATCCCGAAAACGTGCCTTAGGGTGTCTAATCTGGCATCACTTGATTCAGTGATTATCTGCTTCATTTCTTCCTGGGGCGTGTAAACTGTAAACCGATAGAGAATATTTGATTTTTTTGCAAACTCAGGAGGATATTGAAGTGAGGAGAGAACTATGTTTTTCAGTTCTGTTACTGACATCTCTCTTGTTTCATTATCTATTGTTATTCTTGCTTCTTCCTGGGAGACTGTCTTGCCTCGTTTTAGGGTTCTCTCTAGAATTATTATTTTATTGTCTATTTCGAGTTCTAGGATAACCCCCCCATCTTTAGTGCCTGCCCTTAACAAACTCGCTCCCTTTTGTCCTGGCTGCAATCCGAAAAGCGCAAACTCTATTGCTAAGAGAACTGATGTTTTTCCAGAACCTATGTCTCCTGCCAAGAGAGTGCTTCCCGGGGGAAATTCTATCTCAGCATGTTCATAGCTTCTTATGTTAGTTATAGTGAGTTTTTTTATTATCATTTTATTTCCAGAATATTGCTTATAAAGAAAACTGAGGTTTTCTGTCTCCCAAAAATCACCATTTTATCTCCAAGATTTTTGCGATTTCTGAAAACAAGCGGTCTTCAAAGATTGCGGATTTTTCATCTTCCTGTTTTTCAAGAGACAGGGAGTTAATCAGGGGGTTTACAAATTTTGTGAATTGGCCAGGGTTTTTTTCTATTAAGTCTTTTAAAATTGCTTCTTCTACCTGCCCGACTTCTGAAACCTGTATTTCTAAATGGGTTTCTTCCATAGAGAGCTGTGAAATGCTCTTCAGGAAAGCGAATGCTTTCTTACCTGCAACTCGCTCTTCTACCTGCTTGAAATTAATATTGCTTACCTTTCCTTCTTCTATTTTTCCAGACAGCTTTAGCATGACTACCTTATCTTCAAGATTTCTTTTCTCTAACTCGAATAGTATCTTTTCTGTAGCAGTTAATGCGTTTTTTATTTCTAAATCAATAACCTCTACTTCTTTTATCTTTAAATCAACTTTTTTGTAGCTCATCTGGCTATTTTTTACTTCAACAATGTAAAAGCCCCCGTGTTTTAGCTCCTCGAGCTCCTGGAAGTTATTTGGATATATTGGGCCAGAATAAACAAACTTGCCATCTGCGTAGTCTATGTGCAGATGGCCGAGAGCATAGTAGTCTGCTTCAGGCAGTTCTGATTCCAGGACAGAGTCTATTGGCAGAGAGCCTACTGCCCCTTTTATGCTTGTGTGGAGCATGAATATCTTAAAAAATCCCGGAGCAGTTTGCAATTTTACCCTCCTTAATTCTTCAACTTCCATTCCTGCTTTTTTCCCAGGATAGCCGTATATTGCAACACTTTCGAATATTGTTGGATTGAGAATGAGTGAATCCTGCCTCTCTTCTACCTGGTAGACATTTTTGCAAAAACCTGCTCTTTCTAAAACATCTAGAAATGTTTTTCCTGAAACTGAGAAGTCGTGGCTTCCGGCTATTATAAAGCACGGGATTCCTGCATCTTTAAGGCGTTTTAATTCAAAAAATGCTTCTTTTAGTATCTCTATTGAGGGGTAGGCAGAATCAAATAAGTCTCCTGCAATTAGAACAAAGTCAACTGATTCTTTTATTGATGTGTCAATTGCTTTTCTAAAACTATCCAGATTCAGCTGTTGCAATTGAGGAATTCTCCAGCTTCCGAGATGGCAGTCGCCAAGATGCGCAAATTTCATAAAACCTGAAGTTTAGATTGATATTTAAGAATTTGTGTAGTTTAGAGTTATGTTTATACTAGCAGGCATTGATACTTAATAATTGCCTTTGCATTTACTATTCTGCTTAATCTGGCAGTCTATTAATTATCTGTCAATTGAAATAATTTAATTTTCTATTTATACATGCGTGATAGATTTTTTTCAGCTTTTATCCTGCAATAGGAGCATCTCCTTAAAAATCCAGAATATTAAGTTTTGATACTTTACTTTGCAGTTCAGTAAAATTTATTAACTAACATTACTCAAATCTTCTATGGAATTTTTGTCAAAAGAGGTATTGGGAATGACTGCTCAGGAGCTTATTATAAACAGTGTTATTGCCATTGTTTTAGTTGTTATTGGAATTGTTATTGGAAAGATT
>JAHIEM010000060.1 GCA_018901625.1 Nanobdellota archaeon | reverse complement strand
TCCCTCTTGAACATCTGCAAGGATATCATCAAGATGACTAGTGAACTACCATAACCTAATTGCGATTCAGGATATGGACTTCTTGGAAACGAGGTTAAAGTTAGCTCTAAAAGAAGTTTTATTTAATTCTACTAATTGTTCTCTAGTTAGTTCAGTATGTTCTGCTACCAACAACATGACTGCCTCTCTGGCATATGCCAGCCCCATTTTATTCTAAAAACTCAATTCCTAACTCGCCAGTCATATCATCTCTAGCTTTGGCCTCATTTGTCTTTTCGTGCCCGACTATCTGGCCTGACTTTACGCCTGTAACTATTAACATTACACGAATTGCTTTTTCCATATCTTCGGATATCTGAGCTCCCCAGATTAATTTCGCATCTTCACTTAGCTTGCTTCCTAAATACTCGATAATTGTTTTTGCCTCATCTAGTGAGAGGTCTGGGCCACCAATGATATTTACTAAAGCACCTGTTGCTGATGAGACATCTGCATCTAATAGTGGGTTTTCAAGCGCTTTTTCAACTGCTTCTATTGCTCTCTGCTGAGAATCTGACTCACCCATGCCTATTAAAGAAACTCCGCCATCTTTCATTATTGCGCGGACATCTGCAAAATCTCTGTTTACTAATCCTACTTTAGTTACTAGTTCTGTTATTCCCTTTACAGCATTTGTAAGAATCTCGTCTGCTACTTTGAAAGCTGTGTGCAAAGGCAGCTCTGGAGCAAGCTCGAGAAGCTTATCATTTGGAATAACAATCAGTGTGTCTACAACTGACTCCATTCTCTCTAATCCGTACATTGCGTTCTCAACTCTCTTTTTTCCTTCAATAACAAAGGGAAGAGTAACTACTCCTATAACCAGTGCTCCTGATTTTTTTGCAAGTTCTGCAACTACTGGAGCCGCACCTGTTCCTGTTCCTCCTCCAAGTCCGCAGGTGATAAACACCATATCGCTCCCGGCAAGCCTCTTTTTTATCTCGTGTTCAGATTCTTTTGCTGATTCCTCTCCAACTTTGGGGTTGCTTCCTGCACCCAATCCTAATGTGAGCTCCTTTCCTATAAGAATTTTGTAATCAGCATTAGTATATAATAAATCCTGAGCATCAGTGTTCATTGCAATCATCTCTCCGCCCTTTATTCCAACTTCACGCATCCTAGAAAGAGTATTTCCGCCACCTCCTCCGATTCCAATGACTTTTATCTTAGCAGACTGCTTGTTTACAAGTTCTTCTAACTCGCGGTCAATTTCAAGAAGTTCTTGGGTTTTTCCGTCAGCACTAAACACCTCTGTTTTCATCATATCAGCCATTAGACAGATTAGAACTAAGAAGTTTATAAAGTTTTATGTATAGAAGTATATGTTATTTAGAAAGTTCAGATAGTTTGCTGATTTTGAGTTTCTTCTTTCGCTAGCTCTTTTTCTGGCTCTGCAACTGCTTCAGATTGTTTTTCTTCTGCCTGTTCTTTAAATTCCAGCTCTAGATTCAGAGTTTCCTTGAATTTTGGCTTGAAAAAGTCAATTAACTGAGAGAATTGTTTTGGAGCCCGGATAGTTATAGTTTTTTCCTGGATTTCAAATTCGAGCTTCTGCCTGAAATACAGATTAATGAGTGTTTCTGCTTTTTCTTTAATGTCAGAAACAATTCTTTTGGCATTTATCTCATAAACAACTTCTTTTCCTGCAAGAGGATTGTTAAAGTCTACTATAACTCTGCCCCCAGAAACTGCAGAAATCCTGCCCATCAGGTTGTCAAATTGGAAAACCATTCCAGATTGCGGAACTATCTGTTTTTCGTGGAATATCTTAGTAGGCATTGTCTGAATATACTCTCTGCTCCTAGAACCAAATGCTTTTTCTGGCGCAAGCTCCAGGGTGTATTTCCCAATCTCTTTTCCTTCCAGAAACTCGTCAATTGAAGGAAGAATCATATTCTGGCCTATGCAGATTATTAGCGGGCGGGATTCTATTTCCAGGCCAATCTTTTTAGCTTCTTCGGGGATGTTCGTGTCAAATATTTCGCCATTTTTTACTCTTCCGGTGAAGTCTAATTCAATAAAATCGTTCTTATTTATTTTATCGGCCATAATTGAACTGGAACAAGAAGCTTTATAAATGTATTTTTTTTAGGATTATCATGGCATTCAAATTGATTAATGCGCACGATGTAAAAGAAGGAACAAGCATAATAGTTGATGGCGCTCCTTGCACTGCTCGGGGCAATGATATCAGCAAGACGGGGAAGCACGGGGCAAGCAAGTGCAGAATTGAGTGTATTGGGGTTCTTGATGGGAAGAAGAGAATTGTTGCTGTTCCAGGGCACGAGAGATTTGAAGTCCCTTTAATTGAGAAGAAGAGAGGGCAGATACTATCTGTTTTAGGAGATACAGCTAGTGTCATGGATTCTGAGAGTTTTGAAACATTTGAGATTCCTATTTCTGAAGATGTTCGTGAAGAAGCTGCAGAAGAGAAGCAGTGTGAGTATTGGATTATTGATGGAATTAAAGTTCTGAAGAGGGTTATGAATTAACATGGCAACAAAATTACCCGCGGCGATGGCAAGAATGTATAAGAATGTTTTTGTGTGCAAGGACTGCAAGACAAAGGCAAGAACAGACTCAAGAAAAGTTTCTGAGGGAAAGGCTAGATGCAGAAAGTGCGGAAGCAGGGCATTCAGGCCGATAAGCAAGAAGTAAACTTCTTGCTTGGAAAAAGAGTTCGATAGTTGGATTAATTATCTCAACAAATAGCTTTAAAAAACTCATTTACCCCATATCATCATGAGTTTTATGTTTTATGATCTAGTATTTTTAGCAGCATTCACTATATTTGTAATAGTTTTTCTCTATACAAGAAGAAAGAATCTTAAGAGAGAGGGTGTGCTTTTTCTTTACAAAACCCAGATTGGGATAAAGATAATTGATTATTTTGGGAAGAAGCACGCGAAGTTTATTTATTATCTTGAGTATGTGATAATCTTTCTAGGATATGCTCTGATGGCAGCATCATTGTGGATGATTGGGCAGGTAGTTTATATCTTCTTGAGATTTCCAGATTTTATAAAAGTGGCAAAGATACCTCCGATAGCCCCGCTGATTCCGTATATTGGGGAAATATTCAAGGCAGATTACTTACCTCCTTTTTATTTTACTTATTGGATTGTTGCTTTGGCAATAACTGCAGTAGTCCACGAGTTTTTTCACGGAATTCTGGCTAGGAAAAATAATGTTAGAATAAAATCTACTGGCTTCGCTTTCCTCGGCCCATTCTTTGGAGCGTTTGTTGAGCAGGATGACAAGCAGATGAAAAAATTGAAAGCGAGAAATCAGATTGCTATTCTTTCTGCGGGGAGTTTTTCAAATTTGGTTCTTACAATAATATTCTTCTTGATTTTAGGAATATTCAGTTTTGCAGCATTTGCGCCAGCAGGAGCGATATTTAATTACTATCCTATCTCTGTGATAAATGTTTCAAGCATAACTCTGATAACCAATGAGAGCATTCAGTTAAATTTTAACTCAGAAGATTTAAGTTTGATAAGAGTCTCTATCGGGAATAAAAGCTATTTTCTAGACAGCAAAGTTGTGAAGGAGATTGAGAACTTTACCATTGTTGTGGGATTTGATGATGCTCCTGCAGTGAGGGCTGGAATTCTTGGAACAATAACTGAGATTAATGGCGTGAAAATAGGAAACAATCAGGATTTGAAAAATGTTCTGCTCACTTTCTCTCCAGGAGATTCTGTTTCTGTAAAGTCCATAATCTCTAAGGGAAATGTAAAAGAAAGCGAGATTGTCCTCGGAGAGAGACCAGATAATAGTTCGCAAGCTTATCTGGGTGTTGCCAGTATTGCTACTGGCTCTGGAATATTCAAGGGGATACGAGACTCTCTATCTTTTTTCAGAGAACAAAATACTTACTATGCTCCAAGATGCTGCGATGAATTAATAATCTTTATTTACAACTTGTTATGGTGGATTGTTTTGATAAACCTGAGTGTTGCGCTGTTTAACATGCTTCCTGTTGGAATCTTCGACGGAGGGAGAGTATTCTATCTTACTGTTCTTAGAATAACTAAATCAAAGAAAATCGCGCAAAAAGCATATTCTTTGATGGCATACCTATTCATTGCAGTTTTTGTTTTACTTACATTAGTTTGGGCTTTCTACACTTTTTTTAAATAATTAAAAAAATTTTTATTTTTCCTCGACGACAAAATAAAAGTTCGCTTTAAGAAAGATTTTCTGATTTCTGAGAAATACGAAAGATATTTAAAGAAAAAAAATCTAGTTCTATTAACAAAAAACAAAAAGAGGCGACACAAAAACAAAAATGGCAAAGAAAAAGAAGGCTGCTAAAAAGAAAAAGAGAAGATAGTTCTTGATTTTTTTATTTTTTTTATTTTTTTATTATTAGAATAAGTTGACATTCTAATTCTTTTTTATTTTTTTAAAATTGCAAGTGGACTCGTCGATACAGAAATCTGAGGATTTCTGTCCTTCATATTCTCACGAATCTGAAGTAATTGAACCTAGAAACCTCCTGCGGGTTTCTAGTTATTTCCAGCATCCACTTTCATCTTGGAGTTCACAGTTCAATTCCAAGGTTTTTAAATACTGAATGGACTCGTCGGGAATTGAACCCGAATCCCACCGACGCGAACGGCAGATAATAACCATTATACTACGAGCCCTGATAAAATCAGTGTGGCAAACATTTAAATCTTTTCCCCACAGGTTAATCCTATGAGAACAAAAGCAAAAGAAATTTTGAGAAAACAGCATTATGCATTAGTCGGAAAACATTCTGGAATTCAGATATGCAGATGGACTAAGAAATCGCTTCTTGATGAGGGAGTTTGTTACAAAGAAAAATTCTATGGAATTAAGTCACATAGATGTTGTGAGATGACTCCTTGTTTTTTATGTATGAATTCTTGCCTACATTGTTGGCGGGCGGTTGAATTAAATTTAGGGAACAAATTGGAAAAAGTAGATGATGCAAAATTTATTGTTGATGAATGCATTCTTGCGCAGAGAAAAATGCTGACTGGTTTTGGAGGAAATTTAAAAGTTAACAGAGAGAAATTCAGAGAGGCGCAGAATCCAAAACAGTTTGCAATTTCATTATCCGGAGAACCGACTATCTATCCAAAACTTGCTGAGTTAGTTTTGGAATTGAGAAAAAGAAAAATAACAAGCTTCATTGTTACAAATGGGCTTCTTCCTGAAAAGATTTTGGAATTAAAAAAGAAAAAAGCGCTTCCTACTCAGTTGTATGTTTCATTAAATTATCCTAATGAGAAAATTTTCAGAAAAATAACTCGGAATAAAGCAAGAAACGCGTGGAAAAAATTCAATAAAACACTGGAGCTGATGAAAAATCTTAAAACAAGAACTGTTGTGAGAATTAATCTTGTTCGAGATTTAAATATGAATGAGAATCTTGTTCCCGAGTATGCAAAATTAATTGAGAAAGCTTCTCCGATGGCAATTGAAATTAAAGGCTATATGTCAGTTGGGTATGCAAGACAGAGGTTAGGCTATGAAAGAATGCCAGTTCATTCTGAGATTGTTGAATTTTCAAGAAAACTTCTTAAGTTTTTGCCAGGATATAAGTTTCTCGACGAGAAACAAGAATCTAGGGTTGTTTTGCTTGGGAAGAATACAGAAAAAATGATAATAAAAAGAGAAGAGATATAATTTTTTTCTGTCTCATTCAATTCTTACGAATTGAAGATAAGAGTGTTATGAAGATTAAGGCGGGGGAAATTTGAATCAAAGAATTTTATTTAGCGTAGTCAAGTAATTTTAGATAATCCAGAACAACAGGCAAAACACCCATGATTTGATTTCTTCTTAGATTATGACTAATGTAAGAATTTTGGTCTGAAAACAAATCCAGTCCTGCTCTCTCTGGAATTAAGGATACATGATGCAACCCGTATTCTCCGGATGTTACTTCTACTATTTGTTTAAGTTCCTGAATACAATTTTGAGCAAATGAGATGCTTGGCTTTAGAATTTCATTAATTCTTTCGCGTGGAAATTTTTTTGCTGCATCTTTCCATCCATTACAAAGCAAGACAACAAGCTGCACGCCAAATTCATTTTCAGAAAATTGAATTTCTTCTAAGAATTTCATTTTAAAGATTTAAGCTACTTTTCTGTGGGGGGTAGTTCCAAAATCAACTTTTTCTTGTCCGATGCATAATCCTGTCAGATTGAATCTGTCATGGCCTCTGATCACTCTATATGGATAATTGCCTATTCCCTTCCCACAATCAAAATGAATGTTTGCAGGAGAGCCATTAAAATATCGTTCTAGTTCTGCTTCGTAAACTGCCAACCCTTCTTCAATACCTTGTGAAATTGAACTATCTGAAAAGACTGTCCAGTATCCTGTTGCAAATGAATTAAACCTCTCCCCAAAGTCTTTCTCTTCAAGTCTTTCACCCGGGATTCTATGTTCTCCTCTAACATCTAGGTTAAACAGGGGCATTCTTGATTTTCCGGATGGAAGAGAGATAGTTACTCCATCTGGCAGAGAAACCGGTTTCTTTTTTCTGAATAAGTCTAGTAATCCCATTTTAAAGATAGATAATTCCCTCCTGAGTCAGAGCAACAAAACGAACCCCGACTGGAATTGATAATAATGCTGAGATAATTGCCATATGCTCTTTGCCTTCGCCACTTGCGATTGATAACGCGACTTCTGTTCCCTGGAATTTTGATTTTAATTTTTCCATAATTTCCTGTTTTAATTCAACTATTCTCTTGCTCGTATCTACTTTTACAAATTCGTGCTTCTTGTCACATGTGAATTTTTCTGCAAATGAATCACCTAGAAGAATAATATCATCCCACTCTCCGCGATTTATCAGTCCTGCTACTTGAGCCCAACTTCCTTTCCCGCTTGATAGTAATGCTACGAGTTCCATAGTTATTATTTGGGAAGAAGATTTATAAGCATTTATATTCTAAGATGTACATGGCAAAAATAAAATTTTTGGCTCCTCGCTCCTCAAGAACTTCTGTTCTTGATGGCATTCAGAAATCAAAGATTTCTGATGTTAGGAAGTAAAGCTCAGATGGCAAAGGACATACCACTAGCGGAGATAATTTTAAGGAGATATGAAAAACCTTATCAGACTGAGAAGAGGGAGTTAATGAAGAAGATTTGCCTGTCTGTAGGCTTGTTACAACCAGGAGACTCTAGAGATGTTATTGTTGATGTTCTTTTAGTGTTAGATAGTGCAAGAAAGAGCAAAGAACAGCTGACTAGTGATGAAATCAAGAAGAGAGTTGAGGAGACAAGAGCAAGATATAATCTTGAGATGAGGGGAATTGCAGAGAGCAATATCAGAAGGCAGTTGAAAAGACTGAGTGATTCAATGTTACTTGATAAAAAGGGGAATTTGTACAATCTAAATGAATTCTCTTCAATGAGTGAGATTTTTGAGAATAAGATTGAGAGGTTTGTTATTCCGCAATGCTTGGAGAGAGTTAAAGAGTATCTGGCTGAATTAGAAAAAACCTAAGTTTGCATCTTCTTTAGTTTTTTGCGATAGTTGTTTTCTATGGCAAGCAATATCGCGGCAATAAATAGTGCAATTAGAAATGAAGCTTATCTGAAAGCAATTGCTTACAATCTGAGGCTTAGTTCAACTGAGATTTTCAACTAAGCCATCTTTTCCGAACATTGTTAATTTTGCGTGGCTTTTGCTTATTTATTTCTTGATAATTTCTGCAAAAGCCACGACTATTTAACAACCCCCCTTTCCC
>JAHIEM010000059.1 GCA_018901625.1 Nanobdellota archaeon | reverse complement strand
ATTTGTTCTTTGTTTCATACACAATAGACACACAATACCTTTATATATCTTTCTATTCCAATTCATCCATAACCTAACTGCTGTTTAGGATATGGACTTCTTGGAAACGAGGTTAAATTAATATGGTAGTTATTAGGCTAGTTCCTTTAGTTGTTATGAAAGGGCGAAGACAGAGAGATTAACGTTAAGCAAACTTGTATTCCGGGGGTTCTGTAGAGATAGAGGATGAGGCTATAACTTTCTTATTTTCAATCACCCGTTAACTTTACAGAATCCAATTAAGAAATATTTATAAAGTGCTGATTTCTAAGAGAGATATGAAAAGAGGGGTGATAATCTTAATGTTATTTGGAGTAATTTTGTTCTCTTGTCTTGTTTATGCTGATTGCGATTCTAATAAAGTTATTATGAAACTTTATTCTCAAAATAACTCGCATGCAGGATTATGGAATGACACTAGTTATAGTCAGATAATCTGCTCTCCGAGTGTTATAAACAGAGATTGCGCAAACCCTCTATTATGGCTATATTCTTCAACTAATTCCCATGTTTCTACTACTAACCTGACTGGATATAATATCCCTATCTGCTTTCCTGATGGATGTTCTGTAGCTGATGGGGCCTGCCCGCAATCAGCTCCCTTGCCAGTAGCAAGCTTGTATTCTAGAAATAATTCGCATATTGCTTTAGACGATTTTTCAGGATATAATATTAAGGTTTGCTGCGGGGGTGTTGGAGTGTTTGGAAGTTTGCACTGGGAAAATATGGTTAATCAACCAATAAACAGAAGCAGAGCAGGAGCGAGTGTCAGGGCTGTTGTTCCTGGAACTAACTTAGCTGGGAAAAGTATAAGCTATGAAATGTGGAAGAGTGTGAAGTGGTGGTGGGATGATAAAGTTGCTTCGAGCTCTGTTCAGGGAGAGTTAATATGGAAAGCTGGGAAGAATAAGTCAGGGGTCTTTGAAACTGGAAATTATTATTTTAAGGCGAGAGTAGACGGGGGAGAGTTAGTTTCTAGTGAGGGCAATGAGTTTGGAACTCTAGAGGTGATTATTGGTGATAATATTCCTCCTGTTGCTGATATAACTAGCCCGATAGACAGGCAGATTTACTTCTTAAATGAGCAGTTGAATTTCTCGCAGGCTAGCTATGATATTGACAGCACTTTTAACTGGACTTGGGATTTTGGAGATGGTTCACTTGCCTCTGGAGATATTACTAGCATGAATAACTATAATCTGATTCATGGTTATAATACTACTGGGCAGAAGAGTATTAAGCTGACTGTTATTGATGATGAAGGAGCGAGCAGCATTGACAGAGTCACTATCTTAGTTGTGAATTCAACTTACATACTTGCTTACATTGACTCTCCCCGCTGGGGAAGTTTTGTTGGAACAGGGTTAACTCTTCTTAATGCTTCTGGCACATATGCTGTTAATGTTACTCATAATGCTACAGGTGTTGAAAAAATAGAGTGCTTGGCTGGATATTGCCCTGCTCAAACTGAGGGGTGTCCTCCTCCACAAGTAGGATGCCATGTTCCAGTATTAAATCCTTCAAACCTGGCTGGTTTTGCAAATGTCCAGTTTAACTGGGTATTTGATAATAATGTTTTAAATAATCGCAGTGGCAATGGAATTGGAAATGCTGTGTTTTATCAGCATTTTGAGCCAGGAATACATACTGCGAGGTTAACTGCAAGTATTTAACTGAGAAATATTTATAAACTAAAATTTATTAATTCAAAAATGAAAAAAGAGGGGAAGACGATGGGGAGAATAGTAATTGTTTTATTATTAATGGGTTTTATTATTTCTGCATTATCACTGGTAATTGCTGCTGAGGGGACAGTAGAAACAAGATGGGATAATAATGGGGGAGATGGAGTTAATCCGTATTGTTTTCATGATAATAGCGGGGGGGCTTCGTGGGCTTATCCTGAGAGTGGTTTCTCTCCTGTTATGAATGATTGTTATAAAGAAGTTGTTGCTAGTGGCAGGAATGATTGCTGTCCGAGTGGTTATGTCTGTGATATTAACACTGATAAATGCATTTCTTCTCTAGTAGGTGATTGTGGAGATTATAAAACTCCTGCTGATTGTAACAACGACGAGGCAAGAGTAGCTGTTGTTTCTGTGAATATAAAAACTGGAAATCGGGGCTATTGCATGGGGTTTACAATTGATGAGTGGGATTTTGGGGCTGTTCATTGCATAAATTCCACTGGGAACTGCGCATGCTTGTGGAAGAATGGAAAGTGCACTGCAAATTATAATATAACTAAGTTCTGCACTGATGGAGCAGAAGAGCCTGTTGGAACCTGCTCATTTAGCATTTCAGAGTTGACTAATTGCAGTGCAGGTTTTAGAAAAATGATTTGGACTGCAACATGGTCACCAGGAACAAAACCTGTTGATGCTTCGTGTGATGATGGAGAGAAGACAGTTCCGTGCCCTGCCCAGTTAAATTTTAGTTCTATTGAGGGCATTATTATTGCTGTTGTTCTGATAATTATTCTCTATCTTGTGATGAGGAAGAAGAGAGCAAAACCTTCTGAAGTTAAGAGAAAGAAGAAAAGATAATTTCTGTCAAATTAACCTCCACACAAAACTTTTAGTCTTGAGAAGAGTAAACAAAAGATAGCAAGACTGAAAGTTTTCAGCAAGCTGTGTAAAAAGTTTGTGCGGCATCTAGTCTAACAACTACTTCATCCAATGTAACCCTATTCTAACTGCTGAACAATCCATTTTTAATTATCTGCTATGAGATAATTTTTTCCATAGTCTATCACACGTTGAGTGGGTTCTTCTTAGATTTCACCCTACAGCAACAACGATTAATTAAACGAGGCTATCTCAAAACTGACTGAAACGCCTGATAGACATTCTTTACAAAGCAAAAAGATAAGATAAGTTTTATAAAGTTGATTTTACTAAACTTGCCATGAAGAGGGGGGTTTTTTTAGGAGTAGTTTCTGTTTTAGTTCTAGTAAGCATCTTTCAGGTTTCAGCAGGTTTTATCCTCGGAAATAAGAGCGCAGATATTGACACGAGTTATTCTCCGAATGAGATTGTTAGGGGGTGGATAAATATAAGTCTGCAACAAGAACCTGCAAGCTCTATTCTATCAAGTAATTTTGGAGGGAATACTAGTCTTGCTGAATTTCTCTGGGAAAATGATGCGGATTATACTTGTGTACCTGCAGATTGCGAGAGTGATTACTCTCTAACCATTGGACAGACAAGAAAGAATGTTTCAATGAGTTTTGGTGAAGAGAGAGTTATTGCCATTAATCTTAGCGGGACTATTGCTTCAGTAAGTAATTTTTCTATTAGTTTTAATGTGAGCAATTCTCTTTCATGCATTAAACCATTTGAGATTGACTTTCTAGATGATGGAGAGTTGGACTGGGAATCGTGGAAGTTTTCTAGTGATTTCACTTGCACTTATGAGTATGGGACAGGTTGTTTTGAGAATTCTGCGGAGGTGAGTGAGGTGAATATAACTGACAAGCAGTTTTGCGAGAAAATCAAGATTATTCAGTCTGACAAGTTTAAAGTTGGAGGGTGGGTTAAGAGAGTTGGAGCTGTTGCTGGTTTAAAGATGGAATTAATTGGGACTGGAGGCGGGGCTCCGCTTGCATCTTGCCAGCTGCCTGTTGCAAGCACTTCTGGAGAGGAAGTAGACTGTGTAATATATTATAATAATACTCAGATGAATGATTATTATGTCTGCATAAGTTCAAATGTTTCTAATTCATATGCAACTAAATTTGAGAGTGTAAATCCGTGCGGTTTTTTTGCAGTCAGCAGTATTCCTCCAGCGCCAGACCAGCCAAAATTTGATTATTATCTCTTTGCAAGAGGCGCAAGATTCTCGAGAGTAGGCGAGATTGTGTATAATCAGAGAGAGTATGAAAAAATAAATGGGGGGGAGATAAATAGCGAGATTATGAATTATCTGAGGGGGAGATATGCTGATTCATGCTCAGACTGCGCTGTTAATTGCACGAGGGGGTGCGCTGTGCCTATAAAGATAAAATCTTACGGAACAATGAGTATAGATGCTAGTAATGCGATTATATCGTTTACAACTTACTCTGGGGGAGGGAGTGCAAACCAGATTTATGATTCAGTTAAGATAAGTCCGAGAATTAGTTCTGGTTTCTTGAAGCTTGATTTAGAATATGCGCCTATCACGCTCCCGTCCATTTATGGAAATCAGACACTTAATCTTTTATTGGGGGGGCAGCAGATATTTTCCAAGCCTATTTCAATTGCGCGAATCCCGATAATAAGAGATGTTTTTCCGAGAATTATGCCTGCTGCGATTGAGGGAACAATAACTGCTTCTGTTTATAGCCCGGCAAATAAGAGTATAGTTAGTTATTTCTGGGATTTTGGAGACGATACATCAGAAGAAACAGAGACAAACTCTGTGAGGCATGCTTATCCCAGCACAGGAGCGTATACCCTGACTCTGGAAGTTGAAGATGAAGACGGACTAACTTCGAGCAAGGAGTTTAGCATGATAGTTGGAAATCCTCAGCAGATTGTTAATTCTACAATCAAGAAGTACAGAGCGAGGATAAATAATCTGACTAGGCAGATTGAAGCAGAGGTTAGCTGGCAGAAAAAGATAATTGAAGATTTTTTAGATATTGATGAATTAAATTCCAAGCTGACTGGTCTCGAGAGAAAGTTTAGTCTTGCAGAGAGTGATGAAGACTATGTAAGCATAATGGCAAACCTGTCAGAGATGAATATTCCGAGTTATTTGAAAAAGAGCAGCCTGGGGAATTTCCCTGTTCTTCTTGACACAGATGAAATTAATTTTGATGATTTGGGGCAGTATGATGAAGATTATTTAGGCACAAGTTCTGAAGACGAGACAGTGAGTGTTGATATTGGGGCGTATGGGGGGGCTGTTTCAAAATGGTATTCTGAAAATATAGAAGCTAGTGCAGATTATTACATGCTCTTTGCCTATTTTGATACTGACATACAAACTGTGTTTACGTATTACAAACTTAAGATAACTGCACTTGACCCTAAAGAAGAGGAAGCTTATCTTATTATAAGCCAGAATGTTAATGTAAATCCACAAGAGACTATAAAAGAGTTTGATGATTCTGTGGGCATAAAGTTCTATAAGCTTGAAGACAAAGAATTAGAATTTGTATTAGTTGGAGAGAGCAACCCTTTTGATATTCAGGTTTATATTGCCCCGGAGTTTAGGAAGCTGGACACTAATCTTGTTTTGGGTGTGTGCAACTTTAATAAGAGGTGTGAGTCAGACAGAAATGAAAATTGGAAGAACTGCAGAAATGACTGCAGACCCTGGGGGTGGGCAATATTTTACACTGTGTTGCTATTGTTTATTGCATTCATTAGTTATATTGTGCTGCAAGAGTGGTATAAGAGAAGATATGAAAATTATCTGTTCAAGAATAGAAATGACCTTTATAATATTGTTAATTTTGTTAATAATTCACTAGTTAGGG
Source organism: Nanobdellota archaeon (assembly GCA_018901625.1). GTDB lineage: Archaea > Nanobdellota > Nanobdellia > Pacearchaeales > GW2011-AR1 > JAHIEM01. The sequence goes on along the minus strand of JAHIEM010000059.1, from coordinate 2,961 downwards.
GGATGAGCCACGAAGAGATAATAAGGAATCTAAAGAAAGCTGGCTGGAACTCTGAGCAGGTTAGCTATGCTATGAAGAAGATTAAGGGGAAGAGAGTTGGCATGCCTCTTGAGTTAGGAATTCCTAAGATTAAGAAGAAAGACAACAATCTAAAATAACAGAGGAAAGCTTTTAAACCTTGAAGTTTTAAAAAGACTAAGTGAAAAAGATGGTAATACGAATAATCAAGAATTTTTTTAGCAGGATTTTTTTAGACATATTCAGAAGGAGGAAGGATTTTAGCCTGGGGTTCTACGGGCCGCCAAATGCAGGAAAAACATCTCTTGCAAACAAACTCTGCAAGGATTGGACTGGGGAAGAGATTGGGAAGGTTTCAAAGATTCCACACGAAACGAGGAATATTCAGTTTAAGGAGAAGGTTGAAATAGAGTATAAGGGGAAGAAGCTAACATTGAAACTAATAGACACTCCGGGAATTGCGACTAAGATTGATTATGAAGACTTCATGAAACACGGCCTGGGCAAGAAAGAGTCTCAGACTCGGGCTAAAGAGGCTACTCATGGTGTTATTGATGCAATTAAGTGGCTAGATGATGTGGATGCTGTTGTTGTTGTGGTTGATGCAACTCAAAACCCCTATTCTCAGGTGAATATAACAATTGTCGGCAATTTGCTGGCCAGAAAAATTCCTGTTTTAATTGTCGGGAATAAGATTGATCTGAGAAAAGCAGATATTAAGAGAATAGAAGCTGCTTTTCCAGAGTATGATGTTGTTGGAATTTCAGTTAAATTTGGCAAGAATATGGAGGAGTTTTACGAATCCCTGTTCTCGTTGGCTAAGAAGGTTTAATATGGCTAACAAGTTAATACTGTCCTTTATTCCGTATGCAGAGATTCAGAAGATGGAGAGTTCCCAGAGAGTTAAAAAGATTTTAGATATTATTTTAACAGGGAAGATTGTGATTCTGCAGGGAAAGTTAGAAGCAATAGAAGAATCAGGACTTATTCAGGCTACAATGGCTCTGGTGGGCAGAATTAAAGGGTTTAGGGGGGTTGAGCTTGCAGTTATAAATCCTGAATCAGAGCAGGCATTATTTGAAAAAATAAAAATGGGAATTGCCAAGGTTCTAGCTGGGAATAGGTATGCGCTGACTATTATTGGGCCTGCTTCAATAGTCAAAGAGATAAAGAGAGACCCTAAAAAAATTGAGTTAATGCTTAAAAACTGACTGGTTTCTGGGGTGTTATAAATGGTAATGTCAGAAAAGTAAACTGCACACTTCAGTGCAGACAGTTGTGAACAACTGTCCTTTTCTGAGCACATCAGAGTTCACTGAACTCTGACTGCCATCAAACTCTAACGAGTTTGAGGTCCAGAAAACCCAAAACAAACCGCACCGTTTAAGGTGAGGTACACTCAAGGTTTTCTTGATGTTAAATTAACATGCATAGATGATGAAAGGGGGTTCTATCACCCAAAAATTTTCACTTTAGTTTATTAAATTTTATATTGAAAAGTGAAAACTTTTTCCACTATCTTTACAGAACCTTAGAAATGCAAATATTTATAATGTTGATAGTCTTTGTTGTAAAATGCTGGTGAAATTTCAATTCATAATCATTAAAATAAGAGGAGTAAATTAAAATTCCGGTGCCAACTCAAATCCTAATTAAATCTGCGGAGATAGTAATTTAAGCTGCCCATGTCAACTCAAATCCTAATTAAATCTGCGGAGATAGTAATTTAAGTTGCCACACCAGTGCGTGCATTGCGGGAAGTTTTATGCTATTGCAAGCAAAGAGCTGCTTGAGGGCTGCTCTTGCGGCAGTCATTTTTTCTTTTTTATAAAACAGGAGCAGTTTGAGGCACTAAAAGACAAAAAGATTCCGACTATTGAGCTGAAAAAAGAAGAGAAAGAGAAGATAGAGAAAGACGTGAGAGAGATGATCGGGGCTGAGAAAGAAGATATTCCTGTTGTGCTTGATTTGGAGAGTGTTAAGGTTTCTGGACCAGGCAAGTTTGAGATAGATGTTGTTAATTTGTTTAATAAGAAGAGGCCCCTGATTTACAAGCTAGAAGAGGGGAAGTATATAATTGATTTGGCATCTACTCTAAAAGTTGGTCTGGATGAGATTAACAAGAAGCTTAAGAGTCCGGGAGATTAAGTATTTAAATCTGGATTTCCAAGTTAGTTCATGAAAAGAGGCAAGAAATCTCAATCAGAAGTGATTACAACTGTTCTTATTATTTTGATAGTTCTTGCTGCTGTTTTTATTGTTTATGTTGTTATTAGAAATATGGTTAAGAGTGGTGTGGAGAGCGCAGATGTTGCTCCTATGAATGTTCCTCTGATGACTAGTTCAACTTCACTTTCATCACAGGTGATTAATGTTTCTGTTTCCAGAGGGGCTGGGAATGGGGAGATGATTGGTGTGAAGATTATATTCAAGAACTCTGATAATGCTGTTGCTTGCAATTATGAAGATAGAACTGCTAGCATGAATGAGCTAGAAACCAGGATTTATATTATTAATCTAACTAAGATTAACTGCGCTCAGGTTTCTAGCTATGAAGTTTATCCCATTATTAAGTCTGGAAATAGGGAGATTTTTGGTTTAGAAGCTAGTCATTCTGGAAGTTATTCGCATATTGGGGCAGTTATTGATTGTGTTGTTGGAGAGGCGTGTGATGATGGGAATTCTTGCACTGTTAATGATGCTTGTGTTTCTGGAGTTTGTTCTGGAACACTGATAACCAGCTGTGTTTCTGGAGATGGATGCTGTGCTTCTGGGTGCAGTTATTCTGGGGGAGATTTAGACTGCCCAAGTGATTGTGTTGATGCGGATAGTGATGGATATAATATTACTATTGGCTGCGGGGCAATTGACTGCAATGATACTAATGCAAATATAAATCATCTTGCAGCAGAAGTTTGTGATAATGTGGTTGATGATAATTGT
>JAHIEM010000058.1 GCA_018901625.1 Nanobdellota archaeon | reverse complement strand
CTTTGTAATTCCTGCTTTTCTTGATATTTTTTGTATTATTTTTTGTATGTTTCTTGTTGTTAGTGGCTTGTCTTTTGAAAATAAATAGATATTTTCCGGATGTCTTTCAAAATACTGGCCTAGTTCTGTACATAAAGATTCTGATATAGAAAACATTCTGTCTTTTGCCCCCTTTCCCTTTCTAACCCATCCCATCTTTTCATTCAAGCTTAAATCTGTTTTTTTCAGCCTTACTAGCTCTGAAACTCTCAGCCCTGAAGAGTACAGAAGAGACATCATTAGTTTTGATTTTTGAGTTTCTGAAAAATCCAGAACTTTTTTTACTTCTTCCTTGCTTAAAACTTCTGGAAGAGACTTGTCTTTCTTTGGCAAGTCAATCTTCCTTATATCTTTTCCCAAAATTTTATAGAAAAAGTTTATTGAACTTGCAGCGAGTGAAATTGTAGCTTTTGATTTGGTGTCAAACAAGCTCACGAGATATAGTTTTGCATCATCTTCTGTCAGCTCTTCTGCATTCTTCTTAGAGAAATCGAGAAATTTAGATATGAAGAATGAGTAATTTTTCAGAGTTAGATTAGAAAAGCCTTTAAGCTTGAGTTCTGTCTCTATTTTTTGAAGCGCCTCTTTTTTATCCATCCAAATTTTAAAGCGAACCAGTTTATAAAGTTTTATGCATGAGAAGATAGATTTTTATATTTTGAATTTTTAGCCTGGTGATTAAACGAGGGATAAGCGATGCTGAGAATTTAGAGTGATTGGTTCTTAAGTCTGAAATAATAAATAAGAAGGGCTATTCCTCCAAGAAGTGTAAATGAAACAATGAGAATGTTTGAGAGCAGTTGATCCTGGAGAGAGAGCAGCGCTGTTTTAAGAGCCAGAACAACAAATATGGAAGTTATAAAAAAGAAAAATATCTGGGAGAGAACCTGCCAGCCCTCCACTCTGCTTTCAGAAATTATTCTTTTTAAGTAAGTGGCTATTGCAAAGCCAACACTTATTATTATTAAAGCGCCTGTCAGTGAGGGAATAACTCCGAGAATTGTTGTGAGCCAGTTAGTAAGCGCTGGAATTCCTAATTGAATCAGAGCGATATCTATAAATAGGATGTAGATGCTCCATTTTACTACTACTAAAAAAAGATTCACAAAACTTGCCTTTGCTATCTTCTCGATCTTCAGCCTCTCGAGGAGTTTTCTTAGCACAAATTTGACTATTTTTCCAGCAAAGATTCCTACAATAACCAGAAAGAGAGCGATTAGGATGTTCAACAGAAGCTCGCCGCTGCTAAGATTAATTCCAGCTAGTTTGGCTGAGAATGCTTCTTTTATTGAATTAAAGATATCCATGATTATTCAACCTTTAAAAAGTTTATAAAACTTTCCTACTCCTGGTAGATTTCCTCCAGTATTCTCTTTATTTTGTTTTTCCTCTCTTCTTCATCTAATCTTCCTTTTGTTCTTAAAGATTCTATAAATCCCTCAATCTTGTTCAGCTTTTTCTTCTCTGTTTCAAACAGCAAGTTCAACCCATCATTAATTGCCCTGTGCCAGATTTCTTCTCTTTTGTCTCTTGAATCAATCGGGTCCTTAGCATAGCCAGCATACCACGTTGGCTTATTTTCAACAACAAATTCCTGGTAACTTTTTTTAGCATAGTTAATAGCTTCTTTTATGTTCCTCTTGTAGATTATGCAAAATGCTGCAATAATTTTTGAGTAGAAGAAGTCCTGCACATTGACCCTATTACCTGAAGAAATTCCAGAGTTGCACAGTTTGGAAAAGCGAACTAAGCTGAGCTTCTCATTGGTTGCTTCAGCCAGCCAGTCATCTCCTTTAAACTCCCCGATTTTTGCGCCATATGCGCCGTGGTAAGATGATGCTTTTGTACCAGGAAGATAGTAGAGAGTATATGCATTTTCTATAAGCCTGCATGCAAACTCTTGTTCCTCTCCAGCCTTGTTTGGCCATGTTGCAAAATCTGGAAAGCCCCCAACATCAAGATATTTATCTCTGTCTATAATAAAGTGGCCCCATGTCTGATATACTTGTATTGGTTTTAAAATCTTAAGTGTCTTGTTTAGAAATTTATTTCTAAGATTTAGGTATTCTGCTGGAACTGAGTTAAAACACGCGCTTTTAACCCCCCTTTTAAAAAAACTTCGCGTTAAATCATCTATGCTTAGTGCTTTTTGGGGATATGAAGCACGATCATAAACAGGAAGTACGAGAACTGCAAAGTTCTTATCAGTCTCCTCAAGTTTCTTTATTACAATCATCGAGATAAAGCTAAGGTAGGGTGTTGGAATGCAGTCATCATCAAGGAAGAAGAGGTATTTTCCTGAGGCATGTTTTGCTCCGATATTTCGCGCAATTGAACTCCCTTTCTTCTCATCATTAAGAATATATTTTATCTCTATGCCCTTTGTAGCATATGCTTCCTTAGCAAGTTCCTTGACAACCTCTTTGGTGTTATCACTAGATGCGTCATCAATTACTACTATCTCAGATATGGGAGATTTTTGAAGCAGCAACGCAGTAATGCATACTGAGAGAGGATTGTACTTGTAGTTCTCTGATTTCTTATCAAAGGGGCACCTGTTATGGGTGGGGATTATAGCGCTCATATCTGCCTTTTTGCTGGCTATCTTAAATCTGGAGAGATAGTCATGCCTATAGAAATCTTTTCTAAACTCTTTTCTTAAATCACACTCCCTGATATCCATAAAAGTACAAATCTTAAGAGTTTTAAAAGGCTTGCTATCTCACTTTTTAGAAATGATGATATACGAGTTTGCGAGGAGATTTTTTGATTTTGTTATTAGTTTTGGCTTCTGATAATTTGGCTGCGCTTCATAAAAATCAATGCTCCTGAATCCTGCATTTTTTAAAAGTTTTTTGTACCCGTATTTGGTGTATATGTAAGTTCTAAATGGTTGTTTCAGTTTTATTCTACAAAGAACATCTGCTAGTTTTCTGGGCAGCAAATCAATATATTTTACTGGCATATGGCTTGTCTTTCCCCTAAACCAGTCAAGAGCAACCCTGTTTTCTATTGCGAGAACAAAAATTCCGTCTTTTCTCAAAATCTGAAAGATATTTTTGAGCACTGATTCTTGGATATTTTTTGCACTTTTTTTGTATTCAAAACCATATGCAACCCATTCCAAGACTCCATTCATAATCACTACGTCAAAACTTGATTTTTTAAATGGCAAGCCCTTGTGGAGTGGGGAGGTTTTGTATAGCTTTAGTTTTACTTTTTCTTGTTCAGCCCTCTGCTTTACAAATTTGAGTGAGAGAAGATTAGCATCTGTCGCGCTTACATTGAACTTTCTCGCAAGTGCAAGTGTTAGGGCGCCCATTCCAGCTCCGATATCCAAGACTTTTGCAGTTTTAGGAATCTTTAATTCTTTTTCAAGTAACATTGCGAGTTTTCCACGCACTTTCTCGTTTAAGATCATATCTTTCATATACCCAGAGATTTTTGAATTCTTGACTGCTTTCTTCCAGTCTCTATTTGATTTCTTTAGAAATTTCTCCATTTCTTCGCGGGACATTGAAGCAATGTCATAGTAGTATTCTTCTTTTGATATCTCTTTGAGTCTTACCATTAGAAGTTTCAGAATTATGCTGTATAAATAACTTGCTGAAAACTGGGAATGTTAAATTAATGGGTGGTGGAAAATAAGAAAGTTATAGCATCACCTGCTATCTTTACAGAACCGAAAAACTAAACCTTTTTATACAGCAAATCCTAATAAAAAAGATGGATGCAAATCTAACAAAAGAGGTTGCACAGAGTGCTCTGAAAGAGGTTTTTGAATCTATAAACAACTCTATTCCTAGCGAGTATAAACTCTTGTTTAGCCTGGGCTTTTATATTATAATAATTGCAATTTACTCTGTTTTTATCTGGAAATTCTATAGATTTCTTGCTAAGAGAGACATATTTGAGCTTGACCTCTCACAATATAATCAGAGTGAGTTTCCTGGACTGAAAAGATTCTTTGGAGTCTTGTTTTTCTTACTAGAATATATCATAATTCTGCCATTCATGATACTATTCTGGTTTGGGATTTTTGCACTGTTTTTGCTTATTCTTGCAAAAAACCAGAGTCTTGCACAAGTTACTTTGATAGCTGCCGCAGTTATTGGGGCAACTAGAATCTCGTCTTATATCTCTGAGGATTTAAGCAAGGATCTTGCCAAGATGATCCCATTTACTATACTTGGAATATTCTTGATTGACCCAACTTTCTTCTCTGTAGAAGAGTTCATATCAAGAATTTACGAAATTCCAGGGTTATTTGAAAATATCCTGATCTATCTTGTGTTCATATTTGCTCTAGAAGCTTTGCTGAGAGGGATATTCACTATAATAGACTTAATATGGGGAAAGGAAGAGAAGGAATCTGAAACATGAGACTATTTAAGTTTAGGTATCCAAAACTTCTAGGTTTAATTATTTCAATAGTTCTGGCTTACTATATTTTTAAGAACCCCATTGTTGCAGGCTATATAAGCCATTTGAATTTACTTGGTTATTTTGGAACATTTTTTGCAGGCATGCTCTTTGCATTTGGGTTTACTGCGCCTATTGCAGCAGGTTTTTTTATAACACTTAATCCTGCGAATATCTGGCTCGCAGGAGTAATCGGAGGGTGCGGGGCTCTTATTGCAGATTTGATAATTTTCAGATTTATTCGGCTCTCGTTTGAGGGTGAATTTAATCTTCTGAAGAAAAACAAAACAGTTATAAAAACAGGAAATTTAATTGAGAGGAGTGTTGGAAAGAGAATCCAGATGTACTTAATGTACACTTTCGCGGGAATTCTCATAGCCTCGCCTCTGCCTGATGAAGCAGGAATCATCATGCTTGCTGGCTTGACTCAAATTGATGAGAAAACAGTTGCAAAACTCGGTTTTGCATTAAACACCATTGGAATACTCGCGCTTCTTGCATTGTAAACAAGGGATAGGTTTAAATATAATTTATAATTAGATTGTGCATGGCAGAAAAGAGGTATGGGAGAGACATAAAGACTGGGCAGAAAAAAGAAACAGTGGGATTTCTCTCTGCATTGTTGTTTATTCCAGGGTTTTTCTTGATTGGGTTAGCACTAGGAGTCTTATTCAATCATGTGCTTGTTGCAACACTATTCGGAGTCGGAGTGGGGTTTGTACTTGCAGCAGTTTTTAAATCATTGAAAAAATAAGAAAGGTGAAAGGAGGTGAAAAATGGATGCAATTGGAATTTTCGCGCTGGTAGTTGCTGTTGTAGCACTTGTTAAGATTCTTACAATAATCATCAAGCCGAGAGCGTGGTTTAACCTGGCTGAAAGAATTTGGAGAGCTCCGACCCTTGCGATGGTTATCTGTATAATTCTTGCAGCGGTTGTGTTTTACAATTTGATACAGGAGCTAACAATTGTGCAGATTTTTGCAGTGATTTTGTTTGTTGCGCTTCTCTCTGGAGTGAGTGTGGCATCATACCATAATGAGATGATTTCCATGGCTTCGAAGATTTTAAAAGACAGAAATTTCGTGAAAAGATCGTGGATTTCTTTAGTAATCTGGCTAGTGTTGATCTTGTGGGCTCTGAAAGAGCTTTTAATTTAGTTTTCTTTTTTATTTTTTTTATCAAAAATGTTCTAGCTTGAAGAATTCTCTTTTTTCATTGAGCCACTTTAAAAAATTAAATATGAATATAATCAAAAGAGCAGGAACTATTGAGAGAACCCAGTCTAGTGCTGTTAGCGGGACTGTCCCGAATACCTTGTTCAGGGGGGAGTAGATTATAATAATTGTCGCGATTATTGAAATAACTGATGCATAGAATAGATAGGGGTTTCTTGCTAGTGATTTAAATGACACTTGTTTCCTGAAAGACCTAAAATTATATGCGTTGGCAATCTCAACTAGAATAAGGGAGAGAAGCGCTGTGGATCTTGCATAGTCTATCCCCTGATTAAGTATATTAAATGAAACAAAGAATGCTGCAAGTGTTATTGCCGCCATTGAAAATGCTGCGATTAGCATCCAGATTATGAGAGATTTGTTCAAAATTTCTTTTTTCTTTCTTGGCTGCTCTTCCATTATATCCTGTGAAGCAGGATTCATTGAGAGAGTTATTGCTGGCAAATCATCAGTGACCAGGTTCATAAAAAGTATCTGCAGTGCCAAGAGAAGAGGGACCTGCCATCCCAGGAGAGGGGAGAGCAGCGCTCCGACAAAGAGAACAAGAAGTTCAGCATAGTTGCAAGAGAGTTGGTAACTGACAAATTTCCTTATATTCTTGAAAATTGTTCTGCCTTCGCGAATAGCAGTGATAATTGTTGCGAAATTATCATCTTTTAGAGTTAGATCTGCAACAGAACGAGAGACATCTGTGCCATTCTTTCCCATTGCGACACCTATATGGGCTTCTTTTAGAGCAGGAGCATCATTTACTCCATCCCCAGTCATTGTGACTATCTCGCTGTTTAGTTTTAGTGCCTTGACTATCTTGAGCTTGTGTTCTGGCCTAACTCTTGCAAAAATAGATATTTCCCCAACTATTTTTGAGAGCTCTTCTTCACTAATCTTGTCTAGGTCACTTCCAACTAAAACCCTCCCAGAAAGACCAATTGCTTTCGAAACTGCGATTGCGGTTTCTTTATCATCTCCAGTAATCATCTTCACTTGTATTCCTGCTCGTTTACAGAGAATTATTGATTGTTTTACTTCATCTCTTGGGGGGTCGTCTATTCCTACAAGCCCTAAGAATACTAAATCGCTCTCAAAATGATCCTTACTAAATGATTTCACTGTTTTATATGCAAATGCGAGTGTTCTAAGCGAGTCTGAAGCAAAACCCTTGTTTGTCTTGAGTATTCTCAGTTTTTCCTGTTCTGAAAGTTTGAAAACCCCATTATACCTTTTTATGAACTTGCAGTGTTCTATCAGGAGTTCTGGAGCTCCTTTTGAAAATACATAGTTTTCTTTTTCAAACTTGCAAAGTACAGACATTATTTTTCTTTCTGAACTGAATGGAATCTCTTCTATTCTCTGAAAACTCAAATCTTCTTTATGCACTCCTGCTTTTGCTGCGAGTATTAGGAGAGATGCTTCTGTAGGCGCTCCAATAGTGTGATATGAGTTGTCTTCTCCTGCTCTCTCTATCCTTGAGTCATTGCACATTACTGAGTTATGTATCAAAAGCCTGAGTGTTTCTTCTTTCTCGAGTTTTACTTGTTCATTAGATCTAAGAATACTTCCTTTTGAGTCATATCCTATTCCTGAAACATCAAAGAGATTATTGTCTGAAAATATTTTTCTCACAGTCATCTCTCCCTTTGTTATTGTTCCAGTCTTATCTGAACAGATTACTGTTGTTTCTCCGAGAGTCTCTATTATTGACATCCTGTTAACTATTGCGTTTTTTTGCGCCATCTTGTATGCTCCAGAAGATAGTGCGGTGATTAGAACTACTGGGAATCCTTCTGGGAATGCAGACACTGTCAGCGCGATTACGAGAATAAGTACTTCTACTACCAGGCTTTCTGAGAAGGGGTTTGTTAAGAAGATAATTGTGCCTGTTAGAACTGAAAATACTATTGCCACGAGAGCCATGTATTTTGAGATGTGGTTTATTTTTTTCTGGAGAGGGAGTTCTTTTTCAGCAGTGGATATCATCTCTGCAATCTGGCCAAACTTTGTGTTCATTGCAGTATGAGTTACTCTTGCTGTTACTCTTCCATTCATAATAAAAGAACCCATAAACAGAGTGTTTTCTTCAGAAGATTTGTCTGGGTTTTTTGCTGCAGTTTTGCGCACTTCCTTAGCCTCCCCTGTTAAGAGAGATTCATTTAAAATAAGGTCTTTTTCTTCCAGGATTACGCAGTCTGCAGGAACTTTTTCACCACTTCTCAGGACAAGAATATCTCCTGGAACTATTTCGCGTGAAAGAATTTCTGTTTCTTCACTGTTGCGGATTACAATTGAAACAGGGGATATCATGCCTTTCAGAGCTTTAACTGCTCTTTCTGCCCGAAACTCCTGAACAAACCCTGTAACTACTATCAGCAAGATTACTCCGAGAATAGCATATGCTGTAATCGACTTTCCTACAAAGAAAGAGATAATCATTGCTGCGAAAAGAAGATAGATTATGTAGTTCTTTTTTATCTGCCTTAGAAAGATTTTTATTGAGGAGATTGCAGAAACATCCTTAATCTCATTAAACCCGTATTTGGCCAGCCTTTCTGCTGCTTCTTTAATTGATAACCCCTCTTTTTCCATATGCTTGGAATGTTAGAAGAGTTTATAATACTTTTTAGAGGATAGAGTAACAGAAAGTAATTTATAGTCAAGTTTTCTGTATAGATTATGAAAAGAGGGCAGAAGAATATACTTTTAGCAGCAGGAATTATCTGGTTGATATTTGTCCTGTATGTTGTTCTTTTTGAACTTTGCAATATCCTGTGCAAGCCTGGAGCTCGGTGCGGGTGCGCGATTTCAGATATTATCTGCCTTGTTCTTGTTTTGGGAATTCCGAGCTGGGTTATTTTCCTTATCTGTTCTGTACCTAGCAAAGATTCTGGGAAAAAGAGAAGGTAAGTTATAGTCTGGAATATAAATAAATATAAACCTCAAAATAATTATTAATTAATGAATGAAGAGCAGAGGAAAAAAAGACTAAGAGATAATTACAATGCAGTCCGCGACTCTATGCCTGGAAGTGATTTGCACGGGCTTGCTGAAAAAACAGCATATTACATTTATTTAGAGAATCCCAAAAGAGATTCTTTTGTTAATTGGGAAAATGCGCAGTGGGCTATTGCAGCTTATTTCTCAGAACCATTTCGTTTTTTAGGAGAAGATATTGATTTAGGTGAAGATTCAGAAACAGGGGGATTAAAAAAAAGACTAAGAGATATTGCTTTTCAAACACAGGATTGGCATTGCGCATTAGATACAATTGGGGCGAGAGCATCTGCTCTTTTTACTCTCTATGGTGGGCATATCTGTACGATTCTGCAGTCTTTCAAGGCGCATCCTTGGCATCCTTGGGAAGATTATAAAGAGGAGTAGTTTTTTTAGGGGATTAAAAAGAATATTTGATATTGGGAGATTTGACACTCTTGGACTCTTTCGTAGCCAACCTTAGCAAGCCATCTCTTGAATGGCTCAGCTTTTTTAGAGGGAATTGATTGTATTATCCTAAATATGCCCTCTGTATTTGCGCAGTCAGTCTCGTATTCCTTACCATCTCCTGATTTAAGTTTCAGTTGTCGACAAAATGTCGACAACTCGATCTTGCTCGTTTCTTGTTCCCTTTTCTTGAGCCTGTACCAGTAATCTCTTGGATTTTCACTCTCAGTCAAAACTCCTACAACATCCACGACTGAGAAAAACCACTCGTTGTTGACAAGCTTTCTTCTTATACATTTCCCATTAAATATTGCAATAGTTGTTTCTTCTGCCATGGTATTATTTATCCCCTAACTTTAAATTTATTTGCTTTTTCTTTTCATCCAAGTAAGTTATTATTATGTGCCTTCCTTTTTCATCTTCTGCTAGATAAGAATGCAAAATTTGGCCTTTTTCAAGGCAGCACCCATCAACTATGAGCTTGTTTATAGAGATATATGCTGTTGCTCTTTTTAATATAATCTTGCTCTTCCACCCCACTCCAAGAAATTTCTTTATCATAATTTTAAAGAGGAAGTTTGGGTTTATAAACTTGTCTGTACCGACATAGTAACTTTGAGGTGGTAGGTTCCGACAGGTATAAATATCCTCTTTTCTTTGAGAGTTTATGAGGATACAGAAGCAGTTATCTAAAAAAAGATTGAACAAGATGTATTACAAATATGTGGTTGTTATCCCCCCAATGCAGATTAAGGAATCAAATTTAGAAGGTTATGAGCTTGAAGCAGAAGTGAAGAATGGCGAGATTAAGCTAAAAAGAAAGGAAAAATAGAATTTCTAAGTTTTAGTTTGCGGAGAAAAAAGTTATATATTAGCACTGTATCTTTAGTATATGAGAATCAAAGAAATGCCAAAAGATTCCAGACCAAGGGAAAGACTTCTTAAATTTGGGATTGAAAACCTGAGCGAGGCTGAATTACTTGCGTTGATATTAGAAAAGGGGACTAAGAAAGAAAATGTTATTGAAGTTTCTAACAGATTGATAGCTCAGTACGGATTAGATAAACTTTCAGAGTGCTCTCTGAAAGAACTTCAAGAAATAAATGGAATAGGACAGGCAAAAGCGATGCAGATTTTGGCTCTATTTGAGATTAGTAAGAGAAAAGGCATGATTAATAAAGAGACTATCCAGATAAAATCAGCAAAAGATGTGTTTGAGATTTTTCATGAGAAACTGAAAGATGAGAAGCAGGAAAATTTCTATGTTTTAATGCTGAATAGCAAGAATTTTGTAATCGGGCAGGAAAAAATCTCTCTAGGAATAGTTGATTCTTCTATAATTCACCCAAGAGAGATTTTCAGGTCAGCGATTAAGAATTCTGCTTCAAGAATAATCCTTGTGCATAATCATCCTTCTGGAGATTCAAGCCCGAGCAAGGAGGATGAGAAAGTTACAGAAGAGATTGCAAAAGCTGGAGAGGTGCTTGGAATTCAGGTTTTAGACCATGTTATAATCGGAAAGAGTTATTGGAGCTGGAGAGAAAATAAGTAGTTGTTATCTGCCTCTGAAGAGGCAGGATTTTTTAGTAGGTTCGGGGTTGATGGGGGATAGAAACCGCAACTTCTAAAAACACAAAAACCATATAAAAACATGACATCCAAACTCTCACCCTCAAGCCTGAATTTGATGGAAGAATGCCCGAGATGCTTCTGGCTGCAGGTTGTGAAGAACAAGAAAAGACCTGCTGGAATCTTCCCGAGCCTGCCTAGTGGGATGGATGGCATTCTAAAAACGCATTT
>JAHIEM010000057.1 GCA_018901625.1 Nanobdellota archaeon | reverse complement strand
TTCTTCCTTCCTTGTTTCTTTATTCTTTCTCTTTCCAACTTTAATATACAAAGTTAAAATGTCACCACAAGTTACATTTCCAACTTCTCCTATGCCATCAGCATTCTCAATCTTGCCGACATTTTTCGGATGCCTGAAATTCTCCATAACTTTTTCTGTATACATTGTATTCTTATTTTGATTTAATTTTTTATCGATTTTCAAATATAATTCATTAATAATTAATCTGCAAATCAATTAATCAGTGTATGAATGGTTAATTTTTGTTATTTAGTTTTATATCTCCCTTAACTTTTTTCCCTCTCTTCTTCTTATTTAACTCTTTAACTAGCTCATCAGCATCTAACCCGTGCGCCTTAGCACCCTGTTCAATACTCTCCATGCTGGCAAAAGGGCAGCCCAGACAGTGCATGCCTCTCTCTTCAAGCACGCGTCTTGCTCCTTCATCTTCAAATATCTCATTGAATTTTGTATTTTTCTTAATTTTCTTCATTCAATCACTCCAGATCTTGCATCTTCACTCTCTTCAAAGTGTTCGCGCTCAACTTCATCCTTGCTCAACCCCTCTGCATCTATCTCTTCCCTGCACTCTTCTTCATTCTTGAAGTCACAAGCAAACTCTTCAAATTTATCTTTCTTTTTCATGTTCTTCACCTCCAGGCATATGTTTAGTTAAAACATCTGCAGAGATTTTTCTAAGCCTAGCTACAGCTTTTTTTATTTCATTTATTGTAAAATCTATTTCTTTCTCATTATTCTGCCATCCAAGAGTGATTCTCAAACTTCCATGAGCCCCAAAATCACCTAATCCGATTGCTTTTAAAACAGAACTTGCCTTCAGACTATGTGAGGAGCACGCAGAGCCAGTAGAACAACAGATTCCCTTATCATCTAATAATAAAACTAATGCCTCTCCTTCAATATTTTCAAACGAGATATTAACATTACTAAATATCCTCTTGTCTCTGGAACCATTCAGCCTTGTTCCATTAATTTTAAGCAATTCATTGATTATCTTATCTCTTAATCTTTCCACCCTCTCACTTTCTTTATTCTTTATTCTTTCCTCAGCTATTTCAACAGCCTTCCCAAGAGAGACAATCCCAGAAACATTTTCTGTCCCGCTCCTCATTCCTCGCTCCTGCCCCCCGCCATTTAAGATTCCACTAATTCTAATCCCTTTCTTGATATAAAGAAATCCAACACCCTTCACGCAATTAATTTTATGTCCCGAAGCAGATAACAAGTCAAATTTAGAAGCATCTATCTTAAGTTTCCCAAAACTCTGCACAGCATCAGTATGGAACAGAACTTTTTTCTGCCTGCAAATCTCAGCAATTTCTTCAATCGGCTGAATTGTGCCGATTTCATTATTCACGTGCATTACACTTACTAATAATGTGTCTTTGTTTATTCTTCTCTTAATCTCCTCAACACTAACAATTCCCTCTTTATCAACAGGAATATAGTCCACTCTATATCCTTGTTTTTCTAAAAATCTGCAAGTTTCCAAAACAGAAGGGTGTTCTATAACACTGGTTATAATCTGCTTCTTTCCAGGATTAGCAAGAGCAACCCCTTTTATAGCCAGATTATTAGCTTCAGTCCCGCCAGAAGTGAAAATAATCTCCTCGCTGGAAACTTGAAGAAAATCAGCGATTATTTTCCTTGATTTCTCAACTGCTCTTCTTGCTTCTCTTCCTAATTTGTATAGAGTTGAAGCATTCTCAAAATTCTTTTCAAAATAAGGAAGCATCTCTTTCAGGACTTCTTTGTCTACAGGTGTTGTCGCAGCATTATCAAGATATATTATTTTCATCATCTCAGTATTTCCCATTCATCCCGCACATTTTAGTAATCTCTGAATTATACTTCTTGCAAATCTCGCACGAGCACTTAGCCGTCTTAACCATCTCTAAAATCCGCATTATCTCTCTCACAGCAAGGTTCTTCTCTCTCACAATAACCTCTGCTGATTTTTCTATCTCCCTCTTAATTGATTTAGGAATCTTAAACAAACCCGCCCTCTTATTTTTTAGATACTGGGATACAGCCGCTTTTGTAACACCTATAATCTCTCCTGCCTTTTCCATAGTCAATTCGTGTTTCTCAACAAGAACTCTGGCAAACTCGCGCCTAACTGCGGGAATAATATACCAAACCTCAATCTCCTGTGGCAAAGAATACATTTTATTTTCCTCCTAAAATGTATACTATTGTTAACTATATAAATCTTTCTAAAAAGTAAACTATAGTTTACACCAATTACAAGTAGTATTAGTTATATTTTTAAATCCAGAAAATCTAGAATATTGTGAACTTCACAAAAAAGACAGTGTTAATTTCAGTAGTATGCCTAATCTTATTCATACTTCAGTTCTTTCTTGAAGGAGTCCCAGTAATGGGCACAGCAGCAGTAATAATGTATCTTGCAGCTTTTCTTGTTATTGATAAGGTATTTAAAATACATTTTAAACTAGCGCATTATTTGCTGTTAATCTTCATGGTAATAATGGGCGTCACAATTGGGGGATTTGCCTACTTCCTCTACCCCCAGTATGATAAGATTCTCCATGCCACCCTTCCATTTTTTGGAGCAATAATTCTGTTCTATGCGCTAAACAAAACCGCCCTGAGTTTTAAAATGAAATTATTCTTAACATTTACAACTGTGATGACATTTCTAACACTTCAGGAAATTGGAGAGTATCTTCTTGACGTATTCTTAAATTTAAAATTGCAGGGAGTGTATCTAACTCAAAAAGTGAGAGGTTTAGAAGTCTTAACAGAGTATCTTGATAAGAATGATGACACCATGATAGATCTCCTCCTCGGACTAATCTCGTGCATGGTTTTCACATTATACAAGATAATAGATCGTGAATTAATCAAGCACTAAATCATAAAGTTATTGCCTGGACAGGGCACGAATCAACAGCTTCTTTTGCGCATTTTCCAGTCTTGCCTGTAAACTTGGCTTTTCCATCATCCATCTTGAAAGATTCAGGACAAACAGCCTCACAAGCCCCACACCCGATACACTTCTCTTTGTCAATTTTTATTTTTGCCATAATTAAAATAAAAAATTTCAGGCGTATTTAAATCTTGTGGAGAATTATTTTACAGCTTCAACTGGCTGCGATGCTGCCTTTGCAGTGTAATCTGCAGAGGCATTCTGTCCTTTCATAAACTGCATTAGGGGATTATCCATTCCAAGTATAAGCCTTGTCTTTCCGCCAAGTGACTCTTCATACAACTGGAGAGTTTTCCAGAATCTGTAGAATTCAGGATTTGAACCAAGCCCCTTGTAAGTTATCTGTTGCCCTGTTTTCTCATCCTTTTCTCTAAACCCCACTGCAAAAATTCTTGTTGCTTCTGCATCTGCCTGCCCCTTAATCAGCTGTGCTTCTTTATATGCTCCAGATGCAATAGTCTTAAGTTCCCTCTCCTTGTCTCCCATAATTCTTTTATACTCCCCATTTCCCTCAGAAGTATACTTCTTTGCTATCTGCAATCTCTCTTCAACCATTCTCTTCTCAACAGAATTCTTGACCCCTTGAACATAAACAAGCCCCTTAATCAAAACTCCAGACTCAAATATTCCCATCCCATACTCTTTGCACGCATCTCTCGAGAATGCAGTCACCTCCTGGACTATCTTCTCCCTTCCCTCAGAAATCTCCCCCACCTTTGTTGTCTCTCTAAGCTCCTCTGTAGCAACAGCCATAGGTCTGTTGTCTGTTCTCACTATCTCAATTAAATCTCTTTTAGTTATAGAATTTCTCGTTGTTGCATCAACTACATCATCTAGCTTAGCCTGTGCCTGCTGTTCTGTTCCAACAGACCTTGAATACTGTAATGGATCTTCAATATACCATCTTGCTGTTGTGTCAACCCAGATATACTTCTTATCTTTAGTTGGAATCTGCTCAGGAAAACCATTCCATCTTAAAAGTCTTCTTTCTTGTTTATCAACAGAATGGATAATCGGAATCTTAAATCTCAATCCAGCTCCAACACTGCATGAAATTCTATCCTTTGCATATCTTGCTTTTAACTCTCCTACTTTCTTGTCTCTATCATGGCTATCAACAGGATTAATTATAACTCTTACAGGTCTTCCAAACTGGGTTACAACTGCCTGTTCAGTCTGGTCAACTGTGTACATTGAACCAGAGGCAACTAAGAGTGTTAGAGCACCAATCGCCCCCTTAGCTGCTGCCCAGAGCATATTTGGTTTTTTCTTTTCTTCAGGTTTTTCTTCCCGAGTTTCTTTCTGATTACTTCTCATTTTGAGGTTGATTTAAATTTAGTAATTTAAGCATATACCCTCTGTCTCCTGTTCCATCAATTATCCACTTCTCAGGAATCTGTGGAAGAGTTTTTCCCATTGTTTCTAAATACATTCTTTGCGCAGTAATCTCAGGAGCTCTCTCATACTCTTCAAGAACTTTTGCAAACCTCTGAACATCTCCCTTAGCTCTATTTGTTCTCTCAGCAGCATAACCTTTTGCTTCTTCTACAGTTTGTCTTGCCTCTCCTTTAGCTTGCGGAACAACCTCATTATATGCTTTTAGTGCTTCATTAATTCTCTGCTCTTTTTGTTGTTGAGCCTTATTGACTTCATTAAAAGCAGGCCTTACAACCATCGGAGGATTAGAAGACTGCATTTTTACTGTAACAACCTGAATTCCAGTTCTATAGTCATCAAGTAACTCTTGAAGAGCTATCTTTGACCTGTTTTCATAATCAATTCTCCCAATTGTGATTGCTTCATCAACACTCCCATTCCCAACAATCTGTCTCATAACTGCCTGGCTGCAGTCTCTTATAGCAGCCTTAACATCTTTTACATTAAACAAATAGTCTTTAGCATCTTTAATATTATACTGGACTATCCATTCAACATCTGCAATATTCAAGTCTCCAGTAAGCATAATATACTCTCTTCTTAGAATCTCTTTTGCCTTGTCATAATCATTTGCAGAGGAATCTGAAACATTTTCCCAATTATCTTTTACAAACCTTTCTACATCTCCTTGTTCAGCAATCAAATTTCCATTTTCATCAATACCAAGATATTTTGAATTAACGCCTGCTTCAAGTGTTCTAAAACCAAACTCTTCTTTCTGAATTCTTTTTACTGGAACATCTACAACACTCTCAATTCCAAAAGGAATCTTCATGTGTATTCCGGGCTGAGCTGTTCTGGAATACTCTCCAAATCTTCTGACAACACCGTGAGAATCAAGTGGAACAGTATACAAAGAAGTAACCAATCCAACAACTGCTGCTGTTCCAAGCAATCCTCTTTTAATCCATTTCCATCCTCTTAATGCAAGATTTCTGTCTCCTTCATCATCAATTCTCTCTAAAAATTCTTTTAATACCATTCTATTTTCTCATCTGTATTTAGTTTATAAGCACTATTGCACTCCAAGACAATATTTTTATCACTACCTCTTGATGAGAAAATAAGCCATTTTAAATTCTTACTTAGCCACCTCGCACCCAGATAAACTAGATATCTTGCTCAGACTCAACTCGCCAGAATATAATTTTCCATTTATCTCCCAGGTAGGATACCCATCTATTCCCTTTTCATAGCAAAGATTAGGCTGGGGATTTTCTCCTCCTTCAGCACACTCAACATAAATCCCGCTCTTCTCTAGTTCTCCGCCAAACAAATTCTTCTGATTAGAGCAGTGAGGACACCAGTAAGCGCCATACATCTTCACATTCTTCTCACTCAAACATTTAGCAAGACTATCAGCAGAAGCAGGATCTAAGATGGCATTTCCCAAACTTCTCAATCCAAAATAAATCGCAGTAAATAAAATCACAATCCCGATAATTATGGCAATGCTGATAATCAGTTTTTTATTGTTTTTGTTTGCCATAATTAAAATAAAACAAGATAGTTTTTAAATGTTGTTTAAACGTTTTTCTTTAAATCTAAATCCAAACACTCGCAACCAAGCTTTTGCTCCAATATCTCCCTTGCTTTCTCCCTTGCCTCTTTACTCTTGCAGACAAATTGCGCAGTTCCATCTCCCTGGCTTCCAACACCCTTGCCCCCGTAAACAAATTCTTGTAACTCCTTGCATGTTAAGACTTCATGGAGTCTGGGGGCATTAAGTTCAGGACAAGCAGGCGCAACATACAAATCAAATCCCTTCTGGGCTTCTGACATCAACCCTCCAAGCCTTTCTAAATCTCCTTTTCTTAACGCTTGTGCAGCTCTAGAAACAAGATGGTAGTTAATCGGTCCCAAATAATCTTGTTTTAATCTCTCCTGATCTGTAGAATGAAAAGGAAATCCCCTGTTTAAATCTGCAAGAATTACCCTTGTGTTCTTCCCTCTCTTTAAGTCTGCGATACTTATCGGAACATCCTCTCCAACATTCAGTTCCTCTACATCCATCTTGTCTCCATCAAACTTAACTAAAACAGGAGAGCTATATGCGCAAGCCTGGTCCATTCTGCCGCACCGTGAAGGAGTATTTGTCTCTCCAATATAAGCCACTTCCATCACTCTTCTTGGAGTCCATTTTAAATCATAAACAAGGCTAAAAGCCCTCGCAGCCAGCACGCAGATTGATGCAGAACTGGATAATCCCTTTTTTATTGGCAGGTCTGTCTTGTAATTATCAATCCCTATTCCAGATGAAGAGCAATGATTGTAATTAGCAACAACATCAAGCGCAACACCTGCAACATAACTAAATTCTCCTCCTCCTTCTGCAACTTTTCTAAGAGAATCCACATCCAGAGGCATCTCAATACTATTCTTTAAAACAGCAGACTTAAATGACAGAACAGACCTTTCTAATCTCTCAACTCTAGCATGGTTTCCCTGATTTGTCTGAGCTACAACAACATATCCCGGGCAAATTTCAGAATTCTGCCTTCTATGCCCCCCAGCCCAGTCAGAATGCTCTCCAAACAAGCATAATCTTCCAGGCACAAAAATCTCACTTGATTCCATAAATAAAAATTAATAACCTATGTTTTAAAGATTTCTATACTTCACAATAGCAGACATATGTGCAGTAATCATGCCAGTCTCCAGTCTAACACCTAATGAGTGAAATCTAAAGAGAAATATGTTGAACAATTGCAATAATTAACCTGTAAGAGCATTAGGATAATAATAAATTAAATTTGAAATAGGGGGGACTATTAGTTTCTGCCTGATTTTATTTATCTCCTGAAAGATTTATGTGGATATTTAACTATAATCCTTCTTCCAACCAGGATTACCAATCATCTCTTAGAAATAAAATCATATGCAGACTTTGCAGCTCTTGCACCCTGCGCAGCTGCAATCACCACTTGTTTCAACTTGCTTTTAACAACATCACCTGCAGCAAATATGCCTGAGACATTAGTAGCAAAGTTCTCACTATCTGCAGAAATATACCCCTCTTTATCCCTCTTTATCCCAAGAATCTTGCAGATATCTGATACAGGCAAGCTCCCAATTTCTATAAAAACCCCGTCAACTTTCAACCCCTTCAGTTTTGGAATTCCCTTCTCTCCCTTTCCAACCTCAACAACAATCTCTTCCACAAACTCTTTCCCCTTTATCTCTATTGGGGTTGCATGGCAAAGCAGTTCAAAATTCTTTTTTTCTTTGAGTTCCCTGCTAATAACTGCCTCGCACGTATCATTCTCCCTAGTGAGCATATAAACCTTCTTTGCCAGATTTGAAAGCAGTTCTGAAGCCTTGCACGCAGCATCTCCCCCGCCAATTACTGCCACAGACTTATTTCTAAAAAAATTCCCGTCACAAGTAGCGCAGTAAGAAACACCCTTCCCAAGAAACTCGTCTTCCCCCTTAACATTCAGCTTTCTCTTGCTTGTTCCCAGAGCAATTATCACTGTCTTGGTTCTTATTCTCTCTTTTCTTGAAGTAATAACCTCAAAACCTTTCTCTTTTCTTATATCAATCAAATCATCATTAAGAAACTCTGCTCCAAAACCAGTGGCTTGTTTATGGAACTTCTTCATAAGTTCTGTTCCTGAGCCTTCATATCCAGGATAGTTCTCTATTTTATGAGCATAGTTTGCCATTCCCCCAATCTCCCTTCCAATAACAATTGTCTTCAGCCCATATCTGGATGCGTATATCGACGCGGACATTCCAGCAGGGCCTGCTCCGAGGATAACCACATCATATTCTTTTTCTTGTTTCATTTGTTTCTCCTCCATAAATTTAGTATATATTACATAAACGAAACGTATTTAAATACCTTCTTCTATTTACCTTTATGAACAGCATTAGCACCTATTTAATGGGACACGCGAATTCTTGGGCACTTACTCCGAGATATGCTTGTTCAATTAAATTTACACTAATATCCTGCTAAAGTCCACGAGATTCTCGGACTAGAGCAGGAGGATTCTACCATGACTACAAAATTTGAAAACCCAATTCAATTATGTTCAAAATGCGCTGTACACGAAATTGCCAGCTGGGTGTTTGAAAATCAGCTGAGATTTGATGAGGAAACAATAAAACAGATAAGAGAAGAACTTAAAGATGTAAAATTGAAACCAGGCACATGCATTGCCTGCAGCCACAACAATGTCTCAGATTCCTGCCTCGAGAGAATTGCATCAGTCTTAGAGAAAACCAAATCAAATCCAGAAGCAGTGTCAGAGTTCAGAAAACTCTTCGGGCTCTCTCCAGAATTAATCTCTCTGTAAAATCTTTTTTAATTCAGAAAGATTACTAACTAAATAATCAGGCCCGACATTGATTAATTCTTTCCTCGAGTTCCACGAGCACTTTCCAGAAACAATCACTGAAACGCATCCAACTTTTCTTGCAAGTTTAACATCAGCAACCCTGTCCCCAATATAAAAGCAATCCTTCTTCTTTATTTTATTCTTCTTCAGATATCTTGAAATAAATCCTGCTTTGTCAGAGAAATCATCAGCCCCGTAAATCTCATTAAAATACTTCTTTATCTTCAGATGTCTTAATATGGGAACTGCAAATTCTTTCAGAGAATTAGTCACAATAATCTTCTCTTCCATTATCTCTTTGATAGAATCAACATCCCTGCACTTCCCTATTTCTCTGGAATACTTCTTAACATTCTTAGCTACTCTATTATGAATCATCCACTTTGAAACAAAGTTTAATCCAAGATTTCCAAGAGTTTTTTTCAAACTCAATCCTAAATCAATCGCACTATCAACCCTCTCCCTGGGAAATCCAAACCTATCAAGCTCATGCTCAATTGCCTTATAATAAACTGCTTTTGTATCTGCGATAGTCCCGTCAAAATCAAAAAATAATATCCTCTCACCCATTTTAACTCTATTATCAACATGTTTAGGATATATAAATCTTTAAATAATGTTAAGTCTGTAATCAATTTAACATTCTGAATTTTTAATGATTATCCTCATAGGCAAGAGAATGAGGGCAAAAGCAATGGTTAAAGGAAGTATCACAGCAGGACTTTTAATCATCCTTGTTTTAGACAGACTAATGGCTCCCCAGCCCCAGTGTTCATCCTAGATTTTGTTTCTTTCTTTGAACTTATTTAGAAAATCCTTGTTTTGTTCTCTCTCAATTATTCTTCCAACAGAGTAATACTCTCCCTGTTTCAAAGTTTTAACATCATTTACAATCTTTCTATTTGTATTAGCAGTCAATAAAACAGTTTTATCAGCACTGTCTGCAACTCGTTTTGCGAGAGTAGTTGTATTTCCCAATGGCGTGAATCTCAACTTCCCGTCAATAATCTTGACTGCCAGCTCACCAGAATTGATACCTATCCCATACTCTATCTTATCTTTTAATTTGCTGTTATGCTCGTTTAAATGAGCTGCAATCTCTGTAGCTACTCTCACAGCAGTCAAATCATTCTTAAATGTCCTGGTAGTGCTCGGAACAAATATTCCAGTATATCCATCATGGTTCTGATTTATTGTTCCCTTGTGGTTAGTTATACTCAATATAGCCCTCTTAACAGCTTCCATTGCAATCTTATTATTCCCAATATCTGCAAGATTCTTCACCTTAAGAACAACAACCCCTGCTTCTTCTTTATTCCCATCTAAAACAAGAGAAGGCTCAGCCTCTCTAACAGCTTTAATATTCTGAAGATTCTTCACCTCAACTGCTTTTTCTTCTTTTCCAGAAACCTTCTCAAATCCCTTTATCTCCTTCTTACTCGGAGCATATCCATAATACTTCTTCTTAATCACTCTTCTAGACAGTGTGAAAACAAACATCCCAAATATTAAGATTAAAAACACCCATACTATCGGGTATTTATTAAAAGCGCTTAGCTGGTCTCTTAATTCTTGGACACCGATAACTCCCCCTAATAACGGGGCTGAAGTCTCAATAGCGCCATCATCAAAGACAATCGAAATATTGTGAATTCCCGCCTCATTCCCAGTGAGGACATAAACCCTCTTTCCTCTAGACCCTCCAACTTCCAAGTCTGAATGGTCAATATTCGTAGGATGCCCGTCAATGTAAACGACAAAAGATTTTCTGTAGGGCACATTTCCAACATTTTTCACAATCAAAGTATCATTTACAATCTCAAAACTCGCTTTCTCTAGCTCCTCGATCTCAAACCCTCTTGTTGAAGACAATCCAAAAGCAGATGTCTCTATTATCCAGTACCCAAAACTCGTATTCTCTTCAAACTTGATGCTAAACTCTTCTCCAGACTTAACAACCTTCCCAAGATAAGTATTTCCCTTCTCGTCAAGAACAATCACTTTTATATTTCCATCAACTAAATCCTCTGCCTGATCATAAACAAGTGGCTTAAACTTAATATCCTGCCCAGGAACAACACTTTGTTTGTCTGACGCAATCTCTATTCTTCTAGGCGATTGTTTAACACTAAGCATAACCTCTTTCTCAGCGCTGCTGGTTATCTCTCCCCCAACTCTTTCATAAGCGCTTATCTTTGCAATGTAATTTCCAGACCTGGCATTATCTGGAAAACTAAAATTTAACTCAATTTTTCCGTTACTAACAGAACTAGCTGTCTTGATTAATGCATTCTCAACACTCACCTCAACAAATCCCTGAACATTCTGCCCATTTTCTTTAACAGCACTGCCCTCTACCTTAACCTTCTCACCAGGATTTACAATTGTTTTATCCATGCTTAAAACAAGATTAATCTTGTTGCTTATCCTAAAATTCTGGGAAGAGTATGTCTCATCCTCATATCTTGCCGAAATAATGCAATCTCCAAGCATCCCATTCAAAAAGCTGTTGGAGAGAAGGAGCTTTTTGTTTATTCTCTCTTCCTGCGCATCCTTGAGAGAAATGGGTGAGAAATAAAACATCTTGCTAACACCCCCGCAAACCAGGCTTAATTCTACAAACGCGTCAGTATCTAATGTAGCTCTCACAGTTGCGTCTACATCCAGCATATCATTAATATTATAGACTGCCTTTGGCTGGTTAAGCAAGACATCAGCACTAGCAAGATTCACAAGAAATATTGCTAAAACTAGCAATGACAAAGTTTTATGCACCATTTTTTCACTATCCCCAGTTATTGCGCATATTTAAATCTTGTTAAAATGTAAATTATTAAACCTGTATTGTAAGATAAAATCTAAAAACCTATTAAACCGATGTTGATTGCAATCAAAAATTATTCTGATGCAGATAATTGAGATCTCATCCAGAAGTAAGATTTACTTAACTCAAAACCCCCTTTTTTTTCAGCTTGACTGCATCAACAGTTTTATAAATCTTATCTTTCTCTATAACTCATGGTAAAAGAGAAAAAAGACTTTTCAATAACTCCCTATGAAGTTGGGGGGCAGGTAGATTATAGCAAACTAATCAAAGAATTTGGAGTATCTAAACTAGATTCTAGAACACTTGAAAGAATAAAAAAACAAACAGGCGAGTTACATGTTTTTTTAAGAAGAGGGATTTTTTTTGCTCATAGAGATTTAAACTGGCTTTTAGACGAGTATGATGCGGGAAATAAGTTCTTTTTATACACTGGCAGAGCTCCTTCTAAGGGAAGCAGGGTTCATCTCGGGCATTTAATTCCATGGATTATGTGCCAGTGGCTCCAGGAGAAATTTGATGTAGACATGTGGTTTCAGTTTCCAGATGAAGAGAAATTCTTATACAAGCCAGATATAACTCTAGAAGACACAGAACAAGCCACCTACGAAGACATGCTGGATGTAATTGCTCTCGGATTCAGACCTGAAAAGACAAAATTCCTGATAGACACTAAACACGCAGGAATAATGTATAAAGAAGCTTGCAAAGTTGCAAAAAAAATAACTTTTTCAATGGTTAAATCAAGTTTTGGGTTTAATGAGAGCAATAATGTGGGGAGCATATTTTATACTGCAATGCAGGCTGTTCCAGCTTTCCTTCCTTCTGTTATCAAGAAAAAAAATATCCCGTGTTTAATTCCTCTAGGAATAGACCAGGACCCCCACTTTAGAATCTCAAGAGATGTCATGCCCAAATTAGGATATTATAAGCCAGCAATAATGCATAATGTCTTTCTCCCCCCACTAACAGGAATAGGCGGAAAAATGGCAGCTTCTTCAGGTTCAGAAACAGCAATATACACGACAGACACACCTGAAGAAGTAAAAAAGAAAATTAATAAATACGCATTTTCAGGGGGGCAGGCAACTATTGAAGAGCACAGGAAAAAAGGAGGAAATCCTGATATTGATGTCTCTTTCCAATACCTAAAAATGTTTTTTGAGCCAGATGATAACAAGCTGCAAAAAATCCATGACGATTATAAAAGTGGAAAACTTTTAACAGGAGAGTTAAAAGCAATTTTAATTGAAAAAATCAACAAATTCCTAAGTGAGCATCAGAAAAAGAGAGAGCAGGCAAAGAAAATGATTGATAAGTTTGTTCTGAAGAATTAACAATAATCTATAAAATTCTCATAAATTTTGTTCATGCCTTTATATTCAGAAAGTGAATGTATATTTTTGAATATACGAGTATTGATAAATCTTGTTTTTTTATATTTTAAATGAGTGATGAAAAACCAACATTATATGTCGCTGCAACTGAGTGTGTGTTTCAGGGAGTATCTGCTGTTTTGGGTGATTGTTTTTGTTTAAGACAATTAGCAAGAGGCTGTTCTGATTCTGAAAAGAGAAGTAATAAGGCTTTGGAAGAATTAGAGCATGTAAAATATCAAAGAGGGGATGTGGGAGTTGTTGATTCAGAGAGTGTTGGTTTTGGATTAGGTTTAGGATTAATGAAAAGAATTCATAGCGCAAATAAGGATATTCCGTGGGTTTTATTAAGTCGTAGAGATATGCGAAGATGCCTTTCTTTTGCTGTTTCTCAAGGAGTTAGAGCAATTGTGCCTGATAATGCCCAATTAGAATATTTTAGAACAGCAGTAAATGCTGTATCTGCTGGGCAATCTTGTTTTGATAATGCAATTTTGTTAGAAAGAGCTGCAGCAGGAATTAATTTTAGAAGAGGATGTCCTTATTCTGATGGATTATTAACTAAGAGAGAATTAGAAGTTTTTGAATTAATTGGGTCGGGTAATCCAGTAAGAATAATTTCGCAAACATTGAAGTTAAAACCAAAGACTGTAGATTCTCATAAACAGAATATCATGGATGGACTTGGTCTTAAAGGCACAAAAGCATTATTAATGCAGGCGATTTATTGTGCTGATTGCGGAAAGTAAATAAAAAGATAAATTTTATTATAAATAGGTTATCAAATTAAAGGAATATGTTTGAACAGCCTAAACTGCAGAAAAGTACTAACTTTTATTAAAAATCATCTCTTTTCTTGCCCATAAATATAAACAGGAACATACCCCTGCCTTGCTAATTCATCTAATGTTTTCTCATCTCCATTCATTCTTTTAAATACTTTTTCTCCATTTCTTTCTCCTTGATATCTATAAGTTACTATTGAATTTCCTTCTCTTGAAAATGTGACTGCATCATTTTCTCTAAAATTAATTTTTTGTCTTCTGCCATCTAATCTTATTATTCCTTTTGGAGTATTAATTTTTGAATACCAATTATGCCCCATAAGTCCCAATAATGCTACTGATAAACATCCTACTGCTAACTTACTTGTTATTTTCATCCTCTCCCCCTGCTTTCTCTTCTTCAACTTCAGCATATAATCCAATCTTTTTATTATTAGTATTTATAACTTCAAAACAATACTCTCTTTTTCCATGTTCATTTATTCTAAATTTTGGAAGCTCTCCAACACAAATATTTGATGTTTTTCTTAATAAATTTGTTCTGTCTTCATAAATTCCTTCAACAGCATCTCTGCAGGTTTTATATGATTGTTTATCTGCTGGTTCTGGAAGTTCATTAATATTAATCAGCAAGGCGCTTTCAGGGCAATTTAATCTTGCGCACAAAGCAGCAGCAACTAATGAAGGATAGTGCTTTATTTCATTTTCATTTCCTAAAATCTGCGCAGTATCATGATAAGCAACTTTTGCCAAGTTATCAAGAAGATGTTCTTGAGAGTATTTTATGTGAGTTGAAGCAGGGGATTTTGGAATTGAAGTTCTCTGATTTTGAGAACACCCAAGTGCAAGAAATACTGACAATACTCTTGTT
>JAHIEM010000056.1 GCA_018901625.1 Nanobdellota archaeon | reverse complement strand
CATTCCCCGCAGAACTATTACTCTCATTAATTACTTCTAATACAACATCTCCACTAATTAAATTCCCATCCCCCACCCCCTCTTCACTTAAGCTACTAACTAAATTCTCAGCAGAATCACTAACAAGATAAACACTAAAATTAAAACTCTTATTCTCATTTTTATATTTTAAATCAAGTAAAATAGATAAGTTTTCTTCTACACTAGCAAATTCAAGAACACTATCAATTAAATCTGCTCTTCCATTCCCAGAAACTCTCAAAGAATAACCAGAATATCCCTGAAGCGAGTCAGGAAGATTTAAATTAAAACTACTATCATTTGTGTAAATATCTCTAATTTCTGCATCTGATTTAGCAATTTCAGCACTCACAAAAATCAAAACCCCAACTAACAAAAATATTCCAAGATAAACTAATTTTGTCTGTGATTTCTTATTCAACTTTACCATTTATCACCATCTTTTTAACCCAATATTTAGAGTTTTAGCATTTAAGAAGATATTGGGAAGAGCACGAGCAGATAAAAGAGGAATCTCTTCCCATCCTCGAGTCCTGACGGACTCGAATTTAGCATTTTCATTATTATCTCCCGCCCGATTTTGATAGGTATTATTCGCATTATCTCGTCGTGGGGATGTATGGGAGTCACGGGAGTCACAGACATCTTCGTAAGGGTTTTCAGCAGGTTTTCCTCCAAATAAACCTTCCCAGAATCGAGACCCAAACCACTTCCCATCTTCGAGTCTTTTCCCTCCAATTTCAGCCCCTTTTCCGCCTATTTTTTTACTTCTCTTTTCCATCATTTTTCACCTCTTATTTTTCATCCCTCATTTTAAAATCTCCCAATATGCGAAGATTCGTCTTGAATCTAGCTTTTGGGAAGTTCCTCCAGGACTTCCCAATACCCTCCTTTATCAGCGCCGATTCTTTTGATAATGCCTTTTTCTTTAAGTTTTGCTAAATTCCATTCCACTCCTCTCCGGGTTAAACCTGTTTTTTCAGCCAATTCTTCCTGCGTTATTTTAGGATTTCCTTTAATCAACAGAAGAATTTTCTCCACAGTTTTCTCCACAGTTTTCTCCACAGTTTTCTTCCCTGACAATATTCCACTCTCCTCATCACTGGGTCTAAACAAAGTTACTGAAAAAAACTTGCCTGACTCAAATTTTGGCTCTTTTAAATTAAGTTTATCCATTGCGCCCCTGATTCTCCCAATACCCGAGCCAACCTTTTCTACCAAGTCCAGCCTCTGCAGCAAATTAAATATCAAAGGATTTCTAGTGCGGCTTTTCTTTCCAAATTCTTCCTCCTTAATTATCAGCCCGCCAGGGTTGCTTATTTCAACTCTGTCATCAAAAATATCAACTTGGATATTAGCGCCCTTCTCATTATAATCTCTATGAGCTATTGCATTCACCACTACTTCCTTTAGCGCATCATCAGGAATTTCCAATATTTCTTTTCTAGGTCCAAATCCCTCAATCCTGTAGATCAGCTTAAGGTTTTTATACAAAAAGTTCATGGCATCATTATAATTTGAATAAATATCTGAATGAAAATCTTTTCTGTCAATTATGTAGGTTTTATCAATACCTTTATACAAAACACAGGTGATTATAGCATGCCTAAAAAATCTCTCTACATCATCACAAAAAAATAACACCCCGGCATTTTTAAATTTTCCTCTTTCAGCAAGAACTCCGATGTTTCTAAGAAGAGACTCGTCAGATATTGTCCGTGACATTTTTGCTTTTTCCAAAAAAGTATTAAACTTTTCCTTATCAAATCCATTCTTAAATGTAAACTCTTTATTAATCATATCATCAAAAAGTATTTTTCCTTCTTTATTAAAAAATTCGCGTATTTCATCAGTTGATAATTTTTGAGAATTGCATCCTTGCCTTAAGAAGAAGCCCGCTGAGCATCGATAAGGTTTATTGATTCCTTCATCAATATTCACTATAAGAATATCTTCCATTATTTCAAGCCCAATATTAATTGAAGGGTCGCAGTTTCTGGCAATATCATGAATTTCAGATTTCAGTTTATTAGTTGCCTTTATGCCTTTAACTTTCCCCCTATCATCAACACCAATAAGTATTCTTCCGCCTTCAGTGTTGGCAAAAGCAACAATTTCCTTGCCTAAATTTCTAGAATCAAAGTTTTCTTTAAACTCCAGTTTCAAGCCCTCTCCCTGTTTCAGCAAAAATTCAAATTCTTGTTTGTTCATGTTTCTTTTTTCATTTTTCACCTCTTTTTATAAGATTATTTCACTTTACAACAAACTCTTTTTTAATGTTTATATTCAAATCTAAAATAGAGAAAAATAATTCATAATTTCCTTTTTCCTCAAGCTTATAATCAATTAAATCCTCTATCTTAATAATATTTTCTCCAGAATTTGCATCTTTTATTAAAGCCTCTTTTAAGCTAAAAGTTTTAGTGATTAATGCCTTGTTATTTTTTGTCAGCAATAAGACCCCATAAGCACTAGTCTCGTCTTCATTTATAGTTATATCTCCTGTTAGTCTATCCCCTGCCTTGAAATTATCTTCAAAATTCACAACAGTATTTCCAGTCAAACCTGCAAATTTTTGATTAGAATTACTCGGAGTTTTTGAAACAGCTCCGAAGACTATGTAAACAAATGCAATAAGTGAGAGTATAGTTATCACATAAAGTATTATCTCTCTTTTGTTCATGAAAATACGATGTTTTTAGGTATTAAAAGCATTTCTATTCGCCCCCCCCCCCCAATAGGCACAGAGAAAAACTTAAAAATCTTCTTTTCCATACCAGTATAGCAAAATGGTTAAAAAAAAGAGGATTAGCAAAAGCAAGAGTAATTCTGCTAATAAAAAAAGTTCTAAGAAGAAAATGAATTCAACTAAAAATAAATCTGATAAAATTAAGCCAGAGAAAAAAGGTTTTTTAAATAATTTGGAAAATTTATTCCACTCAGATAACTCAGAAAAACAAATCACTAAAAAAGAAGACAAGAAACCAGAAATAAAAACTGAAAATAACAATCCTAAAAAGAAAATAGAAAAGGTTATTAATAAATTGAAAAAAGATGTTTCTGAAAAAATATTAAGAAAGAAAAAAGAAAATAAAGAACTAGAAAAGAAAACTTTTTCTGAAAGATATATGCTAACAGGAATTAAAGGGTTTGATTCTTTATTTGAAAAAGGGATGGGAATTCCAAATGGAGCAGCTGTTTTGGTTGAAGGAGGTCCTGGAAGTGGAAAAACTGTTTTTTGCCTAGCTGCTGCAAATGAGTTATGCAAAAAAGGCAAAAAATGCCTTTATATGAGCTTTGAGGAATCAGAAGAACAATTAACAGGGCATATGGAAGAGTTTAATTGGAAAGCCAAAGATTTTGTAAAAAAAGGATTGTTAAGAATAACAAGATTTGATGCAATAGATGTTTCAAGAAGCATTGAAGCGCTGCTAAGTGCTGCTAAAAAAGAACTTTTAATTGAAGTTGAGCCAATGCTTTTTCCAGATGACTTTAAGCCAGATTTTGTTGTAATTGACTCTCTGACAAGCATAGCCTCTGCATTTTCAGGTGAAGAATCCAGGTTTAGGATTTATATGGAGCAGTTATTCAGATATCTGGAAAAAAATAAAATAACTAATTTTTTAGTCAGGGAAGTTTCATCCCCCTCTCATGTCGGAACAACATTCATAGAGCAGGGAGAAGCTGTTAGTTTTTTGAGCGACGGAATTATTGTCTTGTATAATGTTATTTATGACTCTGGAAAAAGAACTTCTGCAATTGAAATTTTAAAAATGAGGGGGGTAAGTTTCAAAAAAAGAATTGTAGAAATGAAAATCACTAATGGAAAAGGCATAGATGTAAATCCTGATCAAATTTTAAAGAAAACTGGAGCGAATAATTTTAGTTTGACTTAATTGAGCAGGCAATTCTCTCCTGTAAGACTAAACACTTCTATTCCAAACCGCTGAATAATAAACCAGAGAAAAACAGGGTTTAAAACTCTATTCACAAATAAAAACCTCTGCCTCAGCAGAGCCACAAGCAGAATCAATCACAGAAAGTTGGTCACTCTTCTTCTCTTTAGCAGAATCATCATATAAATGAACTGGAGCATAAGGAAAACTGGAAATTTGAGTAAGAGTAGAATCTCCATTTTTGCCAGAAATTTTTTTAGAATCTCCTAAAATATTCGCCTCCCAGTCCTGCCCAGTCTGCTTAAACTCATAATAAGCAATATTGACTTTTTCTAACTTCCCCTTGTTGCCAGCTGAAAAGGTATTATTAAAAATTCTACGATAGCTATCAACTCTTAACAAACACCCAGAAGTTTTGCAGGATTCAGGAACTTTAAATGTTTTATACTGATTAACAAGAGTAGTATACCCCATATTATTTATAACCCTGCATCCACTCCCGCTTTTCAGAGTGGAAGCTAAAATAGTGCAGTTTCTAGAATCTTCAGCTATGCAAAAACTATTTGCAACACATTTACTGCATCTCGAGCTATTCCACTCAATCCCACCAGCCCCGCATTTTAAATTTATAAAAGTATTATCATCTGCGCAATAAATTTTAGGATAAACCGTCCCGTTAAATTTCAAAACAGAACCAGATTCTGTGCAATTTCTAAAACTATTACTCTCTGAAAAAGAACACAAAGCCCCTCCAGAAACCCCTTTGGAATAAATTCTTCCTGCATCTTCAGCCGAGAAAGATTTTGAAAAAAAACCAATTTCATCAAGTGAGCCAATAAATGGATTTTGGTGCTTCAAAGGATTCTTTCTAAACAAATCCCCTAAAACTTCATCCCCAAAAATCACACTCATAGGACTTATAAAAGCTTCCTGAGTTACTTTAGGGTAACCCCCCGTCCCGGCTATTAATGCCCGATAATCTTGATAATCAGTATAACTAGTTTTTATCAAAGAAACCTGTGTTGAATTAACTAACTCTCCATCTTTGAATATATTCATTGATTTAGAAGAAAAATTAAAACTAAAAATAATATTATGCCATGAGTTGTCTGCTAAAGAAATTCCAGTTTTATAATTTTTATTTTGTATAAATACTTCTAATGCCCCGGGGTTTTTAATAACCATCTTTGATTGCCCCTTATTCTGAACATTAGCTTCCCAGGAATTTGAAGGCCAATCACTGGAAAAAATAACCCCATTACTAACAGAAGTTTTAATCCAAAGACTAAGAGCAAGCTCATCAATCCTCCCACTATTAAAGAGACTCACAGACATATGATTCTGATAAGGCTTTTTAGTTTCTCCATTAAAAACAAGCGCGTTTCCAACTATTCCTCCTTGCGCAATATAAACAGAATCAGAATGAAATTCAGGTTTCCCATAAATAACAAATCCTTCCTTGTCTAAGTAATTGTAAAGAGGAATATCAAACCCTCCAGCATCCCCTCCAACATAGCCCAATAAATATTTTTCAGAACAATTCCAAGAGTACTTATTCAAAAGAGAAGAATAATCAACATAACCCGCCTCACTCAACCCAAGAATTTCAGAACCCCCACCAGAACTCTCAGAACCCCCGCCTTCAGAATCACTAACTGCTGCAACCCCACATCCCATTGATTCAGTATAATTAAGATAGCCCAGATTACACGAACTCAAATCCAAGCAAGTTCTATTTTGAGTGTTATTCACACACAAACTCCAATCAGAACACGACCAATTTGGCTGACAAGAAGGTGCAGGAGTTGTTGGATTTTCAACAGAAGCAGTAGAAGTCACAATACTCCCAACATCAAACTGAACCTCACTAATCGCCCCATATTTATACTTAGACCCGGTTGACAAAACATCTACCTTTACCCATCTTCCTTTAACTGAATTAAAAGATACCTCTTTGTATTTTGTAGAATTCACAGTAAAACGACTAACTTCCTACCAATTCTGATTATCCTCAGAAACACTCACGACAAGATTTTCAGGAAGAGATATGGCTGTTGAAACTATAATTTTTATTTTATCAACACACTTTCTGCTTCCTAAATCAAAAACTAAATT